>JAADGA010000272.1 GCA_013152615.1 Alphaproteobacteria bacterium | reverse complement strand
GACCCAGCTTGATCTGCCGCTGTTTAAAAATATCGTGATCAATCTGGGCTGGTTCATGATTCCCTTCGCCGTATTCATTCTGGTCGGGGCCTCCAACAGTGTCAACCTGACCGACGGCCTTGACGGTCTGGCTATTATGCCGGTGATTATTGCTGCCGGGGCTTTCGCTCTGATTTCCTATCTGGTCGGCAACAGTATTTTTTCCGGTTATCTTCACCTGACCTATGTCGCCGGTGCCGGGGAGCTTGCGGTTTTCTGTGCCGCTATTATCGGCGCAGGGCTGGGCTTTCTGTGGTTTAATGCGCCGCCAGCCATGATTTTTATGGGTGATACCGGCAGTCTGGCCCTTGGCGGGGCTTTGGGCGTGGTCAGTCTGGTTACCAAACATGAAATAGTCCTTGCCATTGTCGGCGGGCTGTTCGTCCTCGAAACCCTGTCGGTGATCGTGCAGGTGGTTTCGTTCAAATTGACCGGAAAACGGGTGTTTCGTATGGCCCCCATTCATCATCATTATGAGAAGAAAGGCTGGGCCGAACCAACCATTGTTATTCGCTTCTGGATCATTGCCCTGTTGCTGGCCCTGATCGGACTGGCGACATTAAAAATAAGGTAGGGTGGAAAAATCAGGTAGAGCGGGAAAATAAGGTAGGGTGAAAAAATAAAACAGGGTGGCAGTAAATTAATGCAGGACAAGGCGATTGGAATGACTGTTTTTTCCAGAACAGACACAAGTTTGCTCAGCCACTGGTGGTGGACGGTGGATCGCTGGCTGCTGGCGGCACTGGTGCTGCTGGTTGCCTTTGGTCTTGTTATGATATTGGGGGCAAGCCCGGCAATCGCGGAAAAGCTCGGGCTGGACCCGTTTCATTTTGTCAAACGCCAGATCGCGTTTCTGTTGCTCGGCGGGGTAACCATGTTCTGGGTATCGCTGTTGCCGGTTGTCTGGGTCCGCCGCTTTGGGGTGGTGCTGTTTTTAGTCTGTGTCGGGCTGCTGGTGCTGACGATGGCAATTGCGCCCGAGGCCAAGGGTGCGCGGCGCTGGCTGCGGATTGGCAGTTTTACCCTTCAGTCCTCTGAATTTGTCAAACCGGCCTTCATTATTTTTTCCGCATGGATGTTTTCGGAATCCCACCGGACGCCGGGCTTTCCGGGCCGGACCATAGCGGTTATAGCCTATCTTATTGTGCTGTCACTGGTGATAAGCCAGCCGGACCTCGGACAGTCGGTCCTGATCTCTGTCGTCTGGGCGGCCCAGTTTTTTATGGCTGGTCTGCCGATGATCTGGGTGCTGGGTTTCGCCGGGATGGGGATGTCGGGTATTTTTGCCGCCTATCTGTTTATGCCTCATGTCACCAGCCGTATTGACCGGTTTTTATTCCCGACCGGCAATGATACTTTTCAGATTGACACCGCGCTGAATGCTTTTCGCAGTGGCGGTCTGTTTGGCCGGGGTCCGGGCGAGGGCGCGGTCAAGAGAATCCTGCCCGACGCCCATACTGATTTTATTTTCGCCGTCACCGGGGAAGAATTCGGCATTATCGTGTGTCTGGTGCTGATTGCCCTGTTTGGCGTCATTGTTATCCGCAGCCTGATGAAATTATTCCGGGAAACGGATTTATTTGTTTTCCTCGCGGTGTCCGGGCTGATAATCCAGTTTGGGTTGCAGGCGTTTATCAATATCGCCGTCAATCTGGCGCTGCTGCCGAGCAAGGGGATGACGCTCCCCTTTATCAGCTATGGCGGTTCTTCGCTGCTGTCGATGTCGATTGTTATGGGCATGGTGCTGGCCCTGACCCGAGCGGCATCAGGGGAGACAATCTCGAGCGGCTCAATTCGACATGGAGGCGGTGATGACGCGGCGGCGAACCAGCCATATTATTCTGGCGGCGGGTGGCACCGGCGGTCATATCTTTCCGGCAAGCGCGGTGAAGGATGAGCTGCTTGCGCGCGGTCATGAGGTCACGCTGGTTACTGACAGGCGGGGCTATAACTACCGGGAATATTTTGAGGATGTTCCGGTTCGCCGGGTTAAAACCGTCAATTTTTCCGGCCGGGGGATGGCGGCCCGGCTATTGGCCCTGCCCCGGGTGATCAGCAGTATTGCCGATGCCAAATTTATCCTGAAGGGGATGAAACGTCCGGTGGGCATGGTGGCAGGCTTTGGCGGCTATCCGTCTTTCCCAACGCTGAAAGCCGCCTTGGCGCTGGGGATTCCGACCTGTATTCATGAACAGAATGCGGTTCTGGGCCGGGTTAACAGATATTTGGCGACCACAGTTGACGCGGTTGCGCTGTCCTTTGAAAAAACCCTGAAAATCCGACCTGACAAATATGCCCAGACGATTGTCACCGGTAATCCGGTCCGTCAGGAAGTGGTCGATCTCGGCGATAAATTCTATCCCGATATTGGTGTCGACCGTATTTTCCGCATATTGGTGATCGGTGGCAGTCAGGGCGCGAGCATTTTCTCGGACGTGGTGCCGCAGGCAATTTCAACCCTGCCGCGGGCGTTGCAGCGGCGGTTGCAGATTACCCAGCAATGCCGCGCGGAAGATATTGACCGGGTGCGGGAAATATATGCCAACACCAGAATCGCGGTCGAGCTTGCCACCTTCATTACCAATATTCCCCAAAGTCTGGAATGGGCCCATCTGGTTATTGGCCGCGCCGGGGCCTCGACCATTGCCGAGCTTACCGCGTCGGGCCGGGCGGCAATTCTGGTGCCTTATCCTCATGCCACCGATAATCATCAGCTTGAAAACGCCCGCGAACTGGTGGCGGGCGGCGGCGCGTGGCTGTTCAGCCAGCCGGAATTCACGGTGGCAAAGCTGGCAAAATTGCTGCAGCGTCTGGCTAAAAGGCCACAGGATGTCTGGCGGGCTTCGGAGGATGCGCGCAAAATCGGCAAACCGTTCGCGACCAGAGAGCTGGCGGATCTGGTGGAACGGCTGGCGCTGGTCAAGGGTGATCGGCGCAGCATCCGGGAGACAAGCGGAGGCAAAGATGACTAAAGACATTCAGCCGGTCAGGATCGGCCATCCGGTTAATATCGGTAT
>JAADGA010000271.1 GCA_013152615.1 Alphaproteobacteria bacterium | reverse complement strand
AAAGCCCTGCGCCGTCAGGCCTATGAGAATGCCGCCCTGCCGATTGACAGCGGCCAAACCATCAGCCAGCCCTATATCGTGGCCTATATGACCAGCCTTCTGAAGCTGACCAAAAAACATATTGTGCTTGAGGTCGGCACCGGGTCCGGCTATCAGGCGGTGGTTCTGGCGCGGTTATGCCGCCGCCTGTTCACGATCGAGCGTCATTTGCTGTTATTGAAAGCGGCCGAAAAGATCTTCGTACAACTCGGTATTTTCAATATCACCACATTATTCGGTAACGGCATCAAGGGCTGGCCGGAGCAGGCACCGTTTGACCGGATTATAGTGACGGCGGCGGCGGCAGAAATCCCTGAAAATCTGCCGCAACAGTTGAAAGACGGCGGCATTATGGTTATTCCGGTCGGGGTTCAGGGGGAAATTCAGCATATCATCCGGCTTACCCGGGACGGCGATAATTTCCGGCAGGAAAAACTGCTGCCGGTTAAATTTGTTCCGCTCCTGTCCGGCATCGTTCATGATTCGTAGTTGATCTTGGCGGACAGTCTTTTTACACTGGCCCTATGGGCGATATGAATATATTCAGGAAACTGTTGATAATTATGACGGGGCTGGCAGTTTCCGGAATTTTGGCCGCTTGTCAGGCGGGGTATTCCGATGGTACGCGGTTTCAATATGGCTATTCGGTTCAGAAACGGGCCAGAAATTCGCCGTTTCCCATTCCGGTGCCGCGCGACAAGCCAAAACCACCGCGAAAGCGGATTGACAACGCCCGGGGCAAAATTATCACAGCTCGCAAGGGAAAAATTATCACAGCCCGCAAGGGTAATATTATCATAATCCACAAGGGCGATACTATATATGCGCTTTCCCGGCGGTACGGCGTTACCGTCCGCGCGATCATCAGGGTTAATCGCCTGAGGCCGCCCTATCTTTTACATCCGGGCCAAAGGCTGAAAAGCCCCGCCGTGGCTATTCACCGGGTGGTAAAGGCGGACACGGTGTACAGCCTGTCGCGAAGATACCGGGTTGATATGACTACTTTTACCCGTCTGAACGGTCTGAAATGGCCCTATATCCTGACCATAGGGCAGAGGCTGAAGGTTCCCGGCGGCCTTCCTGCCCCATCGGCCCACAGCAGAAAACGGGTTCTGCTGCCGCCGCCCCGAAGCGGTAAAGGATTTATGTGGCCGGTCAGGGGTAGAATCCTGTCGGCATTCGGGCCAAAGAATAAGGGCTATCACAATGATGGCATCAATATCGCCGCCAGAGCCGGCAGCTATGTTCGGGCGGCGGAAAGCGGGATTGTGGTCTATACCGGCCATAAAATCAGGGGGTTTGGTAATTTAATATTGATCAGGCACCGTCATGGCTGGCTTACGGCCTATGCCCATAATTCGGCTATTCTGGTGCGCAAGGGCCAATCGGTAAAGCGTGGACGGGTAATCGCCCGGGTCGGCCAGTCGGGCGGGGTCAACCGTCCGCAGCTTCATTTTGAACTACGCAAGGGCGCGCGTGCCGTCAATCCGGTAAAATATCTTGGGTTATGAGTCCCGGATTCTGGATTTCGGATTCTGGATTTCGGATTCTGGATTTTGGATTCTGGGTCCCGGGTTATGGGCCGGTATCAGAGGTTGATTTTATGACGTCCGGCAAGGTCCTGAATGAATTGCCACGCGACCCGTCCGGATCTGGCACCCCGGGTGCGGGACCATTCGAGCGCCTGCGAACGGACATCCTCCCGGTCAAGGTCAAGGCCGAAATGATCCATATAGCCATAGACTATTGACAGATAATCATCCTGCGAGCAGCTATGAAAGCCGAGCCACAGGCCGAATCTGTCGGAGAGTGAAACTTTTTCCTCGACTGATTCTGCCGGATTTATCGCGGTTGAGCGTTCATTCTCGATCATATCGCGCGGCATGAGGTGGCGCCGGTTTGAGGTCGCATAGAAAATAATATTCTCAGGCCGACCCTCAATCCCGCCTTCAAGCACGGCTTTGAGTGATTTATAACTGTTGTCAGTGCCATCAAAAGACAAATCATCACAAAACAGCATAATCCGCCGGTCAGCAGCAGCATTTCCCGCCGCCAGCAGGGCCAGCAGCCGGGGCAGGGAGCAAATATCCTCCCGGTGAATTTCAATCAGGATTGGCGGCGCTATGGTACCTTCCTGACATATTCTGGCATGAACCGCCTTGACCAGAGAGCTTTTGCCCATGCCTCTGGCCCCCCACAGCAGGGCGTTGTTGGCCGGAAAACCGGCGGCAAACTGGCGGCTGTTGCGTTCGAGGATAGCGCGGACATGGTCAATCCCCTGCAACAGGTCAAGGTCAACGTAATTAACCGTGCTGACCGGGGTCAGCCGATCGGGGGCTATATTCCAGACAAAGGCGTTGGCCAGATGTAAATCCGGCAGTGGATTTTTGGCCGGTGCCAGTCTTTCGAGGGCATCGGCAATGCGTTTCAGGCTGATGGTATCATTATTTCTGGTCATTCCTGATTCCTTATCATATGAAAAGCCGATAATAAACAGATAAGAGTCTTGTCATCGCACCGAAATTTGCCTATATGCCTTTGAAGTTGAAAAAATATCGGTGGCCTGTATAGTGCTGCTTTTGAAAGTTTCATAAGGAAAATATATGTTTATATCACAAGCCTTCGCCGAGACCGCAGGGGGAATAGGAGGAAGCGCCATTGGGCAGTTCATCCCGATTATCCTTGTTATTGCGGTCATGTACTTCCTGATGGTCCGGCCCCAGCAAAAGCGGGCAAAGGAACATAAGGCCATGGTTTCAGCCTTGCGGCGCGGTGATCATGTCATCACGTCGGGCGGGATTGTTGCCAAGGTTTCCAAGGTAATCGACGATAAGGAGATCGAGCTTGAAATTGCCCCCGGGGTCAAGATCAAGATCATCCGGTCAACAATTTCGACAGTGGTTGGCAAACCGGCGCCGGCCAATGATACTATAGCCAAAAAATGATACGGCAGAAAAAATGTTAAATTATCCCCGCTGGAAGAAAATTCTGATTATTTCACTGTCGTTGCTGGGTATTCTGATGGCGGTACCGAATCTGCTGACCAATGCCCAGCTTAAAGATTATCCGGATTTTTTACCAAAGGGCAAGGTCACGCTCGGCCTTGACCTGCAGGGCGGGGTTTATCTGTTGATGCAGGCGGATCTGTCAGAGGTTCGTAAAGAAAAGCTCGAATCGAAACGCGGGGATATCCGGGACGCGCTGCGGCGCCAGAAGATCATTCTGCGCAGCGTCATTCGCAATAATTCCATTTATATCAATCTGAGAAATAAAAGCCAGACCGCAGAAGCCATGAAAGTCATTGCCGGTACGGTTGAGAAACTTGGTTCATCGCTGACCCAGCGTGGGGTGCCGGATATAAATTACAAGGTCGGGACCGATGGAATCATCGTGGTTGGCCTGACTGAAAAGGGACTGGTGATCCGCAGTAATGATATTATCAGCCAGTCGATAGAGGTTATCAGACGGCGTGTCGATGGTATGGGCACCACAGAACCGAATATTCAGCAACAGGGCACCGGGCGTATTCTGATACAGGTTCCGGGTTTCGATAATCCGCAGAAACTGAAAGATATTATTGGTAAAACCGCCAAATTATCCTTTCAACTGGTTAACGAATCGATTGGTCCGAATGACCGGGTGCCGCCGGGCTACGCGCGTTATCCCATGGCGGCGAGCGAGCTTAGCCCCGGGGGACCAACCAGTCTGGTGGTCAGCAAACGTAAAATCCTGACCGGGGAAAATCTGGTTGATGCCGGATTGAGCTATGATCAGGATAACCGGCCCGTGGTCAGTTTCCGTTTCGACCGGGTCGGCGGCAAGAAATTTGCCGATGTCACCCGCAGGAATATCAATCACCGCTTTGCCATCATTCTGGATAACGAGGTTATCAGCGCCCCGAATATCCAGACCGCTATTTTGGGCGGATCGGGGATTATTACCGGTAACTTCACGGTTGAAAGCGCTGGCGAGCTTGGCCTGTTGCTTCGGGCCGGGGCGTTGCCCGCGCGGCTGACAGTGGTCGAGGAAAGGACGGTTGGTCCTGATCTTGGCTCTGATAATATCAAGGCGGGGAAAATTGCCTCTATCATCGGGCTGCTCGCTGTTATGGGCTATATTATCCTCAGTTACGGGGCCTTTGGACTGGTGGCTGACTTCGCCCTGCTGATAAATATTTTCCTTATTTTCGGCCTGCTTACGGCGTTGGGGGCGACCCTGACCATGCCGGGGGTTGCCGGGATTGTGCTGACCGTCGGGATGGCGGTGGACGCCAATGTGTTGATTTTCGAACGGGTGCGGGAGGAATTAAGAAATGGTCGAACGGTGCTGTCGGCACTCGATATTGGCTTTGAGAAAGCTTTTGGCACCATTGTCGATGCCAATGTTACCACGTTTATTGCCGCTATTATCCTGTTCCAGTTCGGCTCCGGTCCGATCAAGGGATTTGCGGTAACGCTGGCTATCGGGATTGCGACCTCCATGTTTACGGCGGTTGGGCTGTCACATTTGATAATCTCTACCTGGGTGATAAAGAGACGCCCGACCACATTAAAGATATAAGGCGGCTGCAAAATGTTATTAAAGCTGGTTCCAGACGATACCAAGGTTAAATTTATTGAGCTGAGGAAATTTGCCTACGCGCTGTCGCTGTCAATGATCGTGCTGTCGATCGGGCTGTATTTCACCAAAGGGCTGAATTACGGCATTGACTTTAAAGGCGGCATCATGATGGAGGTCGGTACCGACGGGACTGCCGATATCGGGGCAATCCGGACGGCTTTGTCCGGGCTGAAAATGGGTGATGTCAAGGTACAGGATTTCGGTGCCAAAAATGATGTGCTGATTCGGCTGGAGCTGCCGAAAGACCTGACGATGGATCAGGTGGTGGCAAAGGTCAAGGGGGTTTTGCCCAGCGTTATCAGCGGCAAAATTGATTACCGCCGCAAGGAAACTGTGGGCTCCACCGTTTCCAAAGAGCTGATCTCCGACGGGATTATGGCGGTCGCCTTGTCGATCGGGGCGGTGCTGATCTATATCTGGCTCCGATTTGAGTGGCAGTTTGGTATGGGGGCGGTCCTTGCCCTTATCCATGATGTTACCCTGACCATCGGCATGTTTTCCCTTACCGGGATGGAGTTTAACCTTACCACCATTGCCGCTATTCTGACCATCGTTGGCTATTCCCTCAATGATACGGTGGTGGTGTTTGACCGAATCCGGGAAAATTTGCGTAAATACCGTAAAATGCCGATGGTCGACCTGCTGAATCTCAGCATCAATGATACCCTGTCGCGAACAATCATGACCTCTTTTACCACCATGATTGCGTTGTTTGCGCTGTTTTTTCTGGGCGGGGAGGGCATCCACGGCTTTTCCGCCGCCATGATCTGGGGCATTTTCGTCGGCACCTATTCTTCAATTTTTATCGCCTCGCCAATATTATTATGGGTGGAACTCCGGCGGGAGCATGACACCTCACCCGGTCCCGGCATGGAAGTCCTGCCGCCACGCAAAGGGTGAAGATGATGCGGATACTCTCGTGAAAAAGCGGGATGTCAGCTCGCAGGAGGAGACAGGGATCTCCTCTTATGGCGACGGCGGTTTTCGGCTTGGTGAGCAACGCTGTAACGGCTCTATCCTGATTACGCCACGCGGCTATTATCCATGGCTGGTGGCTGATGGCATCAGCCGTGAAAGCCTGAGGCAGGTTATTGAGCAACGCCAGGATATTGACATCCTGCTGGTGGGCACCGGGGAAACAATGGTTTTTATCCATAAAGAGCTGCGGGCGGCTCTGGCCACAGACAATATAGCGGTTGAGGTGATGGCAACCGGTGCTGCCGCCAGAACCTATAATATCCTGCTGGCAGAGGGCCGCAAGGTCGCGGCGGCATTGATTGCGACAGACTGATAACACAGACTGATAATAGACTGACATTGCCAGAGACTAACAAAGGCCGGGCGCATCAGTCGCCGGCCTTTGTTTTTATTTATTATCCAGATTTTCTATTATCCGGGTTTCCTGCTATCCGGACGCTAATAAAGCCCGGTTGGATTTTGTCCCGAAATCATCGAAAACAGCATCGGAATCGACATCAGGGTATTGGCGCGTGAGAACAGCATCGCCCGCCGCCCGGCCTTTGGTTTGGCCTCGGCGTCAGCCTCCACCAGCCCCAGGGCAATTTTCTGAGCCGGCCAGATAACAAACCAGACATTGAACGCCATGATCAGGCCAAGCCACATGCCAAAGCCGATATCAGGCCGTTGCAGGGTGAGGGCTTCGTGGATATAGCCGTTCATCCACGCAAGGATGAGGCCGAACAACACGGTAAAGGCCGCGCCCCAGCGGAACCAGAACAAGGCTTCCGGCGCGATTACCTTGCTGATGGCCGGTTTCTGGTCAGCGGGAATTTTAGCCATGCACGGAATCTGGACAAAATTAAAGTACCACAGAATTCCGATCCACATAATCCCGGAAAGGACATGAAGGTAGCGTACGAGAAATAAGGTAATATCTTCCATTTTATCATCCCCTCCTAATTCATTTTCTGTTGGATATCAGAGATGGCCTTATGGACATTTGACTGATTCATTTTGTCTATTTCATGGGTTGCAATGACCATAAGTATCGTCAGGACAATGCCGGCGACGATTGTCATCGATAAAGATTCTAGAATTTTGCTCATTGGTTATTTCCTGTTTTCCATTCATATATGTCGTCAATAAAGCTATAGTCGGATTTTTTAAAACCCCTTAATGAAATAATTTCGTCCCGGTGGACGGCCCAAGGGTAACAGCTTCTTGGGGCGACGTCAAAAATAATGCCACTCAATATCAGAAAAAAAATTATATTCAAGGGGGTTACGATTTATTTTAGAATAATATTAAAGCAACAAATATGACGAAAGACTCTATCAGCCATTGCCACAGGCTAATCAATGAAATTGATCATGATCATTATCTGACGACGCTTTATGCCCGGTCGCAAAAGCGTGAGGCCTTGTTTGCGCTTTACGCCTTTGGTTATGAAATTTCAACAATTGCCCGGACTGTTTCCGAACCGATGATCGGGGAAATCCGGTTGCAATGGTGGCGCGAAGCGGTCGACGGCATTTTTGACGGCAAGCGGCGGCCTCATGAAATCATGCCCGCCCTTGCGACCGCGATCCAGCAGAATGATCTGCCGCGAAACCAGCTGATCGCCATGATTGATGGCCGGGCAGCGGCACTTTACCGGGGGCGTGAGGCCGGTAATGATCTGGGGGAGAATCCTGAGGATTATTTTGAGGATTATTTGGCCCGGACCGAGGGTAATCTGGCCTGTCTTGCGGTTTATATATCGGGTCAGCGCGATATTGACGACCTCGCCCGTGGGCTTGGGATCGCCTGGGGCTATGTCGCGTTGATGCTGTCTGCTGCGGTTGTCCGGCCGGTTATGCTTCCTGTCGATCAACCGGAAAAGCTGAAATCCATGGTGATGGATTTTTGTCGGCGCGCCCGGCGTCATCTCTATAATATTGCCAAAAGTAAAAGCCGTATCGACCCGGAAACCAGACCGGTATTCCTGTTGTCGGCACTGATACGCAGCTATATCAGAACCATAGAAAAGGCGGATTATAATGTTTTCGAACTGCGCTTGGAGGCGGCGGCCATGTCGCGCCACTGGCGGCTGCTAACGGCGGCGTTATTTAATCGTATCTGACCTGTTGCAACCACTGGTCAAGGGCTTCCAGAGCGCGGCGGGATTTAACCGGTTTGCGGTCCTTGCGTTTTATTTTTTTACCGTCAAGAGGGGGCATGATGCCAAAATTTATATTCATCGGCTGAAAGTTTTTGCGTTTGCCGGCAGCGGGGATCTGGCCACCGGTAATATAATGAATCAGCGCACCGAAAGCCGTGGTAACCGGCGGCGGCGGGATATCATGGCCCTTGCGGTTTGCGGCGGCAAAACGCCCGGCCATCAGGCCCATGGCCGCGCTCTCGACATAGCCCTCGACCCCGCTGATCTGGCCGGCAAATCTCAGGTGCGGCAGGGCCTTGAACCGTAGATTAGTGTCCAGCAGATCGGGACTGTTGATAAATATATTGCGGTGCAGACCACCAAGGCGGGCAAAGCGGGCCTGTTTCAGTCCGGGAATTTTGCGGAAGGTCTCTATCTGGGCACTGTAAGTCATTTTTGTCTGGAAGCCGACCATGTTATAGAGCGTACCGAGGTGGTTGTCCTGGCGCAGCTGCAGCACCGCATAGGCCGCTTCGCCGCTGTGGGGGTTGGTCAGGCCCACTGGCTTCATCGGGCCATAGCGCAGGGTCTCCCGGCCTCTTGCCGCCATGACCTCGACCGGCAGGCAGCCATCGAAACAGGGGGTGTCCTTTTCCCAGTCCTTGTAATCATGTTTTTCGCTGTCTGTCAGGTCATCAATCAGGGTTTCATACTGTTCGCGGTTCAGCGGCAGGTTGATATAATCCGCACTGTCGCCCTTGTCATAGCGGGACTGAAGCCAGCATTGGGAAAAATCAATACTGTCCTTATAGATAATCGGCGCAATGGCATCAAAGAAGGCCAGTTGATCGTCACCGGTGAGCTCAAGTATCGACCGGGCGAGGGCATCGGAGGTCAGCGGCCCGGTGGCAATAATGACATTATCCCAGCCGGTATCGCTGTCTTTGGCGGGAATCGTGACAATTTCTTCCCGGATCAGGGTGAATAGCGGCTGCTGTTGCAGTCTGGCCTGAACGGCGCGGCTGAAACCGTCGCGGTCAACGGCAAGTGCGCTGCCCGCCGGTACCCGGTTGTTGGTTGCTGCGGCCATAATCAGCGAATTACAGCGGCGCATCTCTTCATGGAGCAGACCGACGGCATTATTTTCCGGGTCATCGGAACGAAAGCTGTTGGAGCAGACCATCTCGGCCAGGCCATCGGTTTGATGAACATCGGTTTTGCGTATCGGCCGCATTTCATGAAGGATAACCGGAATATCCTGCTGGATGATCTGCCATGCGGCTTCTGTCCCGGCCATGCCGCCGCCAATAATATGTATCGCCTCATATGCCATGAAACAGTTATTTTCTCCTCTTGCCGGGTGATAGCATTTAACCGAAACGCAGGCTATAAAAAAACCGCCTGCTTCATTAAAAAGCAGGCGGTACAATAATGGAGATTTATCAGTAAGTTTGTCAGTCATAAGTCGGATTGCATCAGATATGATTAGGTATCCGTTACAAGTATCATTATATGACAGTCATGGTTAACAAGCGGTTAATTTTAATGAAGAATATAACAAAATTCTATATATATTTCTTAAGATATTGCCCGGTGTAACTTTTTTCGCAAGATATGATCTTTTCCGGTGGCCCCTCGGCAACAATATTACCGCCACCATCACCGCCTTCGGGGCCAAGGTCAATAATCCAGTCACAGGTTTTGATGACATCAAGGTTATGTTCGATGATCACCACCGTATTGCCGTGATCAACCAGCGCCTGTAGTACGTCGAGTAATTTCTTTATATCCTCGAAATGCAGCCCGGTCGTCGGTTCATCAAGGATATAAAGCGTGCGCCCGGTTGATCTTTTGGCCAGTTCCTTGCTTAGTTTTACCCGCTGGGCCTCGCCGCCCGACAGGGTGGTCGCCGCCTGTCCGACCCTGATATAGCCAAGGCCGACTTTCTCCAGCGTCGTCATCTTGTCACGGATGGCGGGAACCGCCTTGAAAAATCCGGCGGCTTCCTCGACCGTCATATCAAGAATATCGGCGATTGATTTACCCTTGAATTTGATCTCCAGTGTCTCCCGGTTGTAGCGTTTGCCGTTACAAATATCACACTGGACATAAACATCGGGCAGGAAATGCATCTCGATCTTGATCAGGCCATCACCCTGACAGGCCTCACAGCGTCCGCCCTTGACATTAAAGGAAAAGCGCCCGGGCTTGTAACCGCGGGATTTCGATTCGGGCAGGCCGGCAAACCAGTCGCGGATCGGGGTAAAGGCCCCGGTATAGGTCGCGGGGTTGGAGCGCGGGGTGCGGCCGATCGGCGACTGGTCGATATCGACGATCTTGTCAATGAATTCGAGGCCGAGTATCGCCTCATGCGCGGCCGGAATATTGCGGTTATTATTTAATTTTCGGGCAACCCCGCGATAGAGGGTATCAATGGTCAGGGTCGATTTGCCACTGCCGGACACCCCGGTGATCCCGGTCATGGTGCCGAGCGGAATAGCGGCGGTAATGTGGTTGAGGTTATTGCCGCACGCGCCTTTGATAATAATTTCTTTGCGTTTTTTGCCCGCCCGGTGACCCTGCCGCCGGGTCGCGGGTACGGCAATGGATTTCTTCCCCGACAGATATTGTCCGGTCAGGCTGTTTTCATTATCGAGAATATCCTGCACTGTCCCTTCGGCGACGATCCGGCCACCATGTTCCCCGGCGCCCGGTCCCATATCAATCACATGGTCGGCGCGGCGGATGGCGTCTTCGTCATGTTCAACCACCAACACCGTATTGCCCATGTCACGCAGGTTGAACAGGGTTGCCATCAGCTGGTCATTATCACGCTGATGCAGTCCGATTGACGGCTCGTCCAGCACATACAGCACCCCGGTCAGGCCGGAACCGATCTGCGAGGCAAGGCGGATGCGCTGTGATTCGCCGCCGGACAGGCTGCCGGATTTTCGTGACAGATTAAGGTAGCTCAGACCGACATTATTTAAAAATCCAAGCCGTTCGGTAATTTCCTTTAAAATCTGATGGGCGATTTCCTGATCCTTGGGCTTAAGCTTTTCCGGCAGTTCCCTGAACCAGAGGTGACAGTCCCTGATTGACAGTTCGGTGATCTGGCCGATATGCCTGCCGTTGATTTTGACCGCCAGTGCTTCCGGCTTCAGGCGGTAACCGCTACAGACTTCACATTCAGAGGCGCTTTGATATTTGCTTAAGTCATCGCGAATCATATTGCTGTCGGTTTCACGCCAGCGCCGCTCAATATTGCCAATCACGCCCTCAAACGGCTTTTCAACCCGATATTGCTTGCGCTCGTCGCTATAGATCATTTCAATGATGTCAGCACCACTGCCATAAAGGATAATTTGCTGTATCTTTTCGCCGAGCCTGTGCCACGGGGTGGTGGTTTTGAATTTATAATGTCTGGCCAGACTGCTCAGGGTCTGGGCATAATAGGGCGCACTGGATTTTGACCACGGCACCAGCGCACCGCCTTTCAGGCTTTTGTTCCGGTCCGGCACCACCAGATCCGGGTCAAAATACAGCTTTTTGCCCAGACCGTCACAGGCCGGACAGGCGCCGAAGGGATTGTTAAAGGAAAACAGCCGGGGTTCGATCTCTTCGATGGTGAAGCCCGATACCGGACAGGGGAATTTCGCCGAAAACAGCATATGCTCACCCGCATGGTCGCCGTCGGCATATTCGGCAAAAGCCAGACCGTCCGCAAGCTCAAGCGTGGTTTCCAGACTGTCGGCGAGCCGGGTTTCCAGATCGGGGCGGATAATCAGCCGGTCAACCACGACC
>JAADGA010000270.1 GCA_013152615.1 Alphaproteobacteria bacterium | reverse complement strand
TCCGGGGTCAGCCTGCAGGGTGATCTCACGGTTAACATTCCCCTGAGCGACAGTATCGCCGTTCGCGCGGTGGCGAGCCGCGTCGATTATGCCGGTCTGACCGACTATGTATCACTGTATAAACTGGACGGCAATGGCGTGCCGGTGGCGCCGAACGGTATTTTGTCACCGGATGCCAGCTATGTGACCAAAAAAGACGCTGACACCTACAAGGCGTGGTTCTTTCGCGGTAGCCTGCTGGTCAAGCTCGGGGAGAATTCCGAGGCAACCCTGATCTATACCCGTCAGTCCGACAGGACCGGTGGCCGCCGGGCCTCTGCCGCGGGCTTCAAGGATGGTTTTGGCAAGGCTTACGGCAAATATCAATTGGGCTCTGTCCAGTTGGAGCCGTCACAGGCCGATGTTGAAATGATCGCGCTGGAAATGAATATTGATATGGGGTTCGCCACCCTGACCTCATCGACATCCGATTATAGTCATATCGGCAGCAGCACCAGCGAAAATACCGGCTTTTACGCCCAGATGGGCTGGCTGACCAATTTCTATTCGGCTTATCCGCGGCCAATGGCGGTGGCGAACCGGGGCTATGAGGACAAGGGCTTTGTTCAGGAAGTCCGTCTGGTCTCTGATAACAAGGGTCCGCTTAATTATGTTGCCGGAATTTATTATCAGAATCAGAACAAGCGCTCCACCCAGAAAAGCTTTCTGCGGGGCTTTAAACAATATAATGATGCCCTGTATGGCTATAATGTTCCGTGGATCAATCCAACTAATCAGGATTGGGACTATAACGGCTTTACCAATGTCAGGGAATGGGCTTTTTTCGGCGAACTTACCTATGATTTGAGTGACGCTGTTCATTTTACCGGCGGGATCAGGCATTTTATCTCTGATGTCCGTTCGGATACTCATATGGCGCTGCCGCTGTGGATCGGCTTTGCCCAGCCGGTCAGTGTTGTCAATAAAACCAAAGAAACCGGCACTTTGTTCAAGGCCAACCTGTCATGGGATTTTTCCGAGGATGACAAGATTTATACCACTTTCTCCCAGGGCTATCGCCACGGCGGCTCGAATGCGGTGCCGTTAACCGGCAATTTTGCCGAAGACCCCGGCTGGCTGACCTATCGCTCCGACCGGGTAAATAATTACGAGATTGGCATCAAGGGCTCTCATGACAGCTTCAGCTATGTTGCCAGTTTTTACTATATGAACTGGAAAGACCCTCAATTGAACACCTCGACCACCAATTGGGGATTTTTCGCGGTACAGAATGGCGGACGGGCCAGAACAAAAGGCTTTGAGCTGGAACTGAGTGGCGAACTGGCCCAAAGCCTGCATTATAACGTTGGTTATGCCTTTGTTGATGCCGCCCTGACCGAGGACCTGCTGTCACCAACCGCGGCGGCGACGGTGATTGCGCCCAAAGGCAGTGTGCTGCCGGGGGTGCCAAAACATATGGTCAATCTTAATCTGGATTACACCACACAGCTTTCGAGTGCTGCCAGCCTGATTTTACGCCTGAATGGTTATTATCAGTCATCAACCCAGAATTCCATCAACGCAGGGTCGCGTTTTTTCGGCGCAACCATGAAAGGATTCTCCCTGTGGAACGCCTCGGCAACCCTGTCGCTGGATAGCGTTGATGTGACGCTGTGGATGAAAAATATCCTCAATAATGCCGGGATTACCGGGATTTACAAGGCCAGCTACATGGGAACCAGACCCGCCGCCAACTATTTTGGCAGTGGCGCGAAAAATATTATCGCGTTGCCCCGAACCATCGGGCTTTCCGTATCCTATAATTTCTAATATTTGATCGATTGGGCCGGGAATTTGTGTCCCGGCCCTTTTCAGGCGTATATTATTTTGATTTATGCCAGTGATACAAAGGGCTTGTCCGAATAGATAACATGATTGAGCAAATAGACAATTTGATAAAACGCCGCCAGTTGCAAGAGGCAGAAAGGCTTTGTCGCCAACGGCTTGAAGTGCCGCCGGAAAATTCCGCTCTCTGGTTCCGGCTGGGTCAGATACAGCAGATGAAAGGTGATTTCGACGGCATGCTGAAATGCGCCCGCCGGGTGATTGCCCTCGATATGAATGGTTTCTCCGGCTATCTTCAGGAAATTGACGCCCTGATTCACGGCGGCAAAATTGATCAGGCCATCCGGAAAATAGCATTGCAGGAGGACAGAGCCGGCAATAATGGGCAGTTATTAGGCCATCTGGCAGAATTTTATACTCACGCCGGTCAGTTTCAGGCGGCGAACCGCTGTTATCAGCGCCTGCGCGGGCAGCAACCGGATAATCCTGAAATCCTCTATAATTGTGCCGCCGCCGCGATTGCGCTCGGGGATTTTACCGCAGCGGAACAGCTTTTTGATCAGGTTGTTGCGCTCAATCCCCATGATTATGACGCCTGTTACAGTCGGGCGACACTCCGTCGGCAAACCGCTGACAATAACCATATTGATGACCTGCAGACCCGGATCAAACGCGGCATCCGCCACCGGGCGGGGGAAGTTCAGGTTTATTACGCGCTGGCAAAGGAATATGAAGATATTGGGGATTATAAAAAATCATTTGCCTGCCTGACCAAAGGGGCGAGCCGCCGGAATACTATGCTCAGCTATGACGTTGCACAGGACGAGGCGGCGATGACGGCGCTAACAGAAACCATGAACGCAGATTTTTTTGATGGCGGGATCAATCAGCAAAACCAACCGGGTCCGATTTTTATTGTTGGCCTGCCCCGAAGCGGGACGACGCTGGTTGACCGGATCCTCAGTTGCCATAGCGCAGTCGACAGTCTGGGCGAGATTAACGATTTCGCCCTGACTTTAATGAGCATGACTGGTCCGGTATCCGGCAAAATTGATCTGATCCGGAAATCAGCGACTATTGATTTTCAGCGTCTTGGGCAAAAATACCTGACCCGTATCCGGTCGCGCAATTCAAAAGCCCCCACCCTGATTGACAAGACCCCGGTCAATTATCTTTATGTCGGTTTGATTGCAAAATCACTGCCGACAGCCCGCATTATTCATCTGCGGCGGGGGCCGATGGACAGCTGTTATGCCATGTATAAAACCCTGTTCCGGATGGGCTATCCCTTTTCCTACAGTCAGGAGAATCTGGCGCGGTATTATATTGCCTATCATCAATTGATGGCCCACTGGCGGCGTCTGCTGCCGGGCCGTATTCTTGACATTGATTATGAAGCTCTGGTTCAGGACCCGGAAAATGTCAGCCGCTGGCTGATGGCTCATTGTGATCTCGACTGGCAGCCGCAATGTCTTGATTTTCATCTGAATACAAGCCCGACCGCGACCGCGAGTGCCGCTCAGGTGCGCCAGCCGCTATATCGTACCTCGATTGACAAATGGCGGCGTTACCAAAAGGAATTACGCCCGCTGAGAAAAATGCTCACCGCCGCAGATCTTCATCCTGAAACCCGCTGTGGTGACAGGAGTTCACGGCTATGAGGATTATGAGCGCGATAAAACCGGTTGCGGCCGACGGCTTGATGGCGAATATCCTGTTGTCGCTGCTGACCACGGCCGGGCTGTATTTTATTCTGATTACCTCGGCAATGGTGAGCGGATATATTGAGGCACTGTCGTTAAGCCCGGATGTCGCCGGTTATATTGCCGCGGCCAACGGCTATGGTGCCTCAATCGGCGCGTTTCTGATTATTTTCGCCATTAAACATATCCCGTGGCGCCGGACGGCGGCAATTTTGCTGCTGCTGTTAATCGGCTGGGACATTCTGTCAATTTTCATGACCAGCGCAGACAGCCTGATGGCTGTCCGGTTGTTGCACGGCCTGACCGGCGGCATGCTGATCGGTATCGGCTTTTCGGTAATTTCACGGACGGCGGCACCGGACCGTGCCTTTGGTATGCTGCTTTTCGTTCAGTATGGTCTGGGCGGGGTCGGCCTGATGTTTCTGCCCAGACTGGTTCCGGTTTTCGGTATGCCGGTGATATTTATCACCTTGGCTGCCTTTAGTGTCGTAACCCTTATGGCGCTGCCGTTTCTGCCGGATTATCCTCCGAGGAAAAAACCTGTGATAACGGGACAGCAAACGGGCAGGAAAGTCCTTGTTCTGCTGCCGCTGAGTGCGGCTCTGCTCGCGGTGTTTTTCTTTCAGGCCGGGAATATGGGGCTTGCCGCCTATATCATTGAGCTTGGCAAGCATGAGGGGCTGACCACAGCGTCGATCAGCACCACGCTTGGAGTGGCCAACTGGATTGCGATGTCCGGGGCGGCGCTGGTCTATTTCGTCGGCCTTAGGTTCGGCCGGACGACACCGGTCATGGTGGGTCTGGTGATTACTATTCTCGGGATCGCCGCCTTTCATTATTCTGCAAGCGCACAGGTATTTTTCTGGGCCAATGTGGTGACCGGGATAACCTGGTCCTTTGTCATCCCCTATCTGCTCGGGCTGTGTTCGGAATTTGACAGTCAGGGGCAATTGACCGCGCTCGCCGGGTTTTTCTCAAAAATGGGTCTGGCATCAGGCCCCTTTATCGCTGCGGGCATCATTGGTAACGGCAATTACAGTCTGATTATTAACAGCGCCATCGCCGGGATTGTGGTGTGCATGATCGTGGCCGTCGGCCCGGTCGTGATGCTGGATCGAAAAAACAAAAAAATCAAAGAGGGTATTAAATGACATATTTTACCGTTGCAGGGCTGCAATTAATCTTGGCGGGTAATAATAATCTTGATCTGATCAGGCGGGAGATCTCCAGCCTGAAGAAAAGAGCCCCGGCGGTGCAGATGGTGATGCTCGGCGAATTAAGTCTGTTCGGGGCCAATCCTGAACATGCCGTTGTCAGGGGTGGTGATGTTGAACAGGCCCTGTGCGCCATTGCCCGGGAAAATAAAATCTGGTTTGTGCCGGGGTCGTTTTATCAACGGGACGGCGATAGAATATATAATATGGCTCCGGTGATAAATCCGGAAGGTGAGATCATCTCAAGATACCGCAAGATATTCCCCTTCTGCCCGTATGAAGCGGGGATTACGCCGGGCGATGAATTTGTCTGTTTTGATGTGCCGGGTGTCGGACGGTTTGGTGTGCTTATCTGCTATGATATGTGGTTCCCGGAAACCACGCGTACGCTGGTGAGCGCGGGGGCCGCCTTTATCCTGCATCCGACCATGACCAACAGCATTGACCGCGATGCTGAACTTGCCATTGCCCGCGCCAATGCGGCGGTCAACCAATGTTATTTTATGGATATTAATGTCGCCGGGGATTACGGTGTCGGTAAATCAATTGTCTGTGGTCCGGGCGGCGAGGTCATTCATCAGGCGGGCAGTGGCCGCGAGATTATCCTGATTGATGTCGATATCGACCATGTGCGCACGGTGCGCGAACGCGGCTGGCACGGCACCGGTCAGGTGCTGAAAAGCTTTCGGGATAATAAAGTTCCCTTCCCGGTTTACCGGAACGGGGGAAATAGGGCCGATTATCTAAAGAGCCTTGGACGGCTGAAAAAACCGGATATCCGAGAGTAGAATGAAAGTATTTCTGGCGACAATGATAATGATTATGTTCTCGGCAGGCTCGCCTGTTCGGGCAGAGGTTATTTTCGCCGATAATTTTCAGGACGGCCAGACGCACCGCTGGCAGGCCATGGGCCGGGGCGATGTCAGACTATCTGAATATAACCGCAATATTTCGCTTTATCTGTCCGGACAGGTGGCGGTCATCAGCTCATTTTCCACCAAAGGTTATGACAAGGTTAGCGTTTCGCTGTCCTTTGCCGCCAAATCCCTTGAGCAAGGGCAATATTGCCTCGCTGAAGTGTCCGCTGACCGGGGAAAAAGCTGGCATGAAGTAAACCGGGTGGGGAAGGGACAGGATGATGCGGTGACCCTGCATGCCGGGTCGGCGACAGTCCCCGAACTGAATGACCGGAATAAAATTTATCTGCGGGCCCGCCTCACCGGTAATAACAGCCATGGCGGCTGCTGGCTTGACAATGTCATGGTCAGTGCCAGCAAAATTAGTCTTTCCCGCGACGATTCCTCTCCCTTCCCGGCGGCACGGCTTATTGCCGGACAGTCCTATCCCCGTCCGGTGGATATGGCCTTTTTCGCTCCGTCAAAACGGGCGCTGGCCGCGATCTATCATTTTGCGGGCCGCCTGACATTCACCGGGAAGGCGACGCTAAAAGGCTTCAGGATAGTGAAGGACAGCTTTCATTACGGCGCGGATAAAGCCGGGAGTCTGCCGGATTTCAATATTGCATTTACCTCGTCCGGCAACGATATAATTCCGGAACGCCGGGGAATTATTCTGACCGCTCACCCGATGTGGGATCTTGTTCTGGAACCGGGCACAATCTGGAACGAACCCGGAGAAACGACTTTTAGCCGGGCGGCGATTCCATTTACCCTGCTGGAAAAGAATGAAAACTGCGCTCATAACGGGGTCATGACTTTCCTGTTTAACAATAATGGCATCAGGTCGGATGTCGCGGTTCAGATCAGCAGTGAAACCTGCCAGTATTTCAAGTTTGACCTGTGGGGATTTCACAAGGCGGACTATAGCCCCGGCCCGCTAAAGAATGGCGCGAAAATTATAGCGGCCTATCAAAAAGAAAAATCATCGCGATTGCCAGTCAGGCCGATCGCCGAACTGGCCCGGGATTACCCGGGGGCGAATCCCGCTGATTTTGGCGCTGCAAGCGAGGTCAGCCCCGCTGACATGACCGCCTATGGCCTGCTGGTGGACGGCATTCATTATGTCGGCGGCTGTGATACCAGATACGGTAAATATCCCTATTGCGATGTGCTGGATTTACCGTCTTATTCCACGGCAAAATCCATATTTGCCGGGCTTGCGCTGATGCGGATGGAAAAACTCTATCCCGGCATTGCGGCTGAAAAAATTGCGAAATATGTCCCGGCATGCAAAAAGGCGGGCGGCTGGGCGGATGTGAGCTTTCAGAATGTCCTTGACATGACCACGGGCCATTACAACAGCAAAAAATATATGGCGGATGAAGACGGAAGCCGGATGGCCGGGTTTTTCAACGCCGTGACCCATCAGCAAAAGATAACAATCGCCTGTGCCGCCTTTAACCGTAAAGCCCGCCCAGGCCGGAAATGGGTATATCATACTTCCGACAGTTATATTCTGGGGACGGCGCTGCAAAATTACCTGACAGCAAGACAGGGGGCGCGGGCCGATATTTACCGGGATATCCTCGTCGGGCCGTTATGGCACTCGCTCGGCCTCAGTCCGGTTATGAAATCCACCCGCAGAACCGCCGATCGCCGGGCCCAGCCCTTCACCGGTTACGGGCTGATCTATCACCGGGACGATGTCATCAGGATTGCCGCGCTGCTGAATGCGGCCACAATCCCGGCCTTCTTTGACCGTGCCGAACTTGACAAGGCCCTGCAGCATAACCCGCAAGCCCGGGGCATGGCGGCCTATGGCAGGGACATAACATATAAAAACGGTTTCTGGGCCCGTAATTTTCAGAAAACTCTTGGCTGTGACCACCCGCTCTGGATTCCTTTCATGTCCGGCTACGGCGGGATAACCATCGCCCTGCTTCCCGGGGGCATGATTTATTATTATTTCAGTGACAATAACCAGTTTGCGTGGAAACAAGCGGTTATCGGAGCCGGTAAAATCAGGAAACTCTGCCAATAATAATTTACCAGTGACAATTTACCAGTGATAATTTGTCAGGGATAATTCAAAAGATATGCGGCTGATACTGCTCTGAAAATGCCCGGTCGCACTATTATTCGGGAAAATATTCAGGGGTCCTTGTTTTTTGGCACTCTCAAAAGCAGCACCAGCGGAATGACGCTGAGGGTGAGCAGCATCATAAAACGGAAATCATCAATATAGGCAATTAACAGCGCCTGTTGCTGAACCAGCAGATCGACCACCGACAGCGCGGTTGGATTCCCCGCCGCCGCCGCCGGTGACAATTGTTGCAGCAGCGGGTTATAGGGGGTAATATGCTCGGATAATTCCATGTGATTGACTTGGGTATTCCGGGTCATCAGGACGGTAACAATCGAGATGCCGATGCCGGAACCGATATTGCGGACGAGGCTGAACAGGCTGGCGCCGTCGGTACGGAACTTCTTATCCAGAGTCGCCAGCGTAATCGTTGACAGCGGCACGAATACCAGCCCGAGACCAAGACCCTGAATAACTCCCGAAATAATGACCAGACTATCGTCCATTTGCGGGGTGAACTGGGTCATAATATGCAGCGACCAGGCGATTAGCGCCAGCCCGGTCATGACCAGTACCCTGACATCGATAATCAGAATCAGCTGGCCGACGATCAGCATTGAAATCATGGTTCCAATGCCGCGCGGTGCCATGACAAAACCGGTCGTGGTCGAGGAATAATGGAAGATATGCTCCAGCATCGGCGGCAGCAGCACCAGACTTGCCAGCAGAATGATGCCGACAACGAAAATAAAGCCAAGCCCGGTGACCAGATTGCGGTCGCGAAAGATATGGGCATCAATGAAGGTGTCTTTGGCCGTCACCAGATGGACGGTAAAGACCCAGAAGCCGGTGATGGACAGGCCAAGCTCTATCCAGGTTTCGATTGAGGAAAACCAGTCAACCACGTTGCCCCGGTCAAGCAGCATTTGCAGGGCGCCAACGCCGAGTGACAGCATGGCAAAGCCAAAAAAGTCAAAGCCGCGCAGCCGCTTTACCGCCCGTGGCAGATAAGCCGCAGAGCCGAGAAATGACAGAATACCAATCGGCAGGTTGATAAAGAAAACCCAGCGCCAGTTGAGGACGTCGGTCAGCCAGCCGCCCAGTGTCGGACCGATGATCGGCCCCACCATGATCCCCGCGCCCCAGATTGCCATCGCCGGGCCGTGTTTTTCCTTGGGATTGATTTCCAGCATAAAAGTCTGTGACAAGGGCACGATCGCCGCCCCGAACATCCCCTGAATCAGGCGAAACATCACTATTGAGCCCAGATTCCACGACAGCCCCGCCATCATTGACGTGATGGTAAAACCGGCAATGGAAATCAGGAAAAATTCACGCCGACACAGCCGGTCGGATAGCCAGCCGGTGACCGGGGTCATGATTGCGGCGGCGACGATATAGGAGGTTAGCACCCAGGTCACCGTATCGGGTGAGGCCCCGAGGTCCCCCATCATCGACGGCAGGGCGACGTTGGCGATGGTGGTGTCCAGCACCTGCATGGTGGTGCCGAGCATGACCGCAATTGTAATTAATCCCCGGTTCTCGACTGGGATAAAATGATCACTCATGGTGTCGTCACCACTCACTCCAGCTGTAAGACAAGGTTCAGCAGTCCGGACAGGGTACGATGAAACCCGGTGTCAACACTCACCGTGGCACTCATTCCCGTTCGTAGTTGGCCGGTTCGTAGCTGGCCGGTTCGTAGCTGGCCTGTCCGCAACTGGCCGGTACGTCGCTGACCGGTCCGCTGACCCGCAGCCAACAAAATATTACCGTCCACAATATTCAGCCGTAATCGCACCGGAATGCGCTGGGTGACCTTGACCCAGTTGCCGGTGGCATTCTGTGCCGGCAGCAGGGAAAATTCTGCGCCGGTACCGGCCCCAATGCTTTCCACCGTTGCCGCCACCGGATGGCCGGGGAAGGTATCGAAGGTAACCGTCGCGGTCTGGCCCGGCACCATATGTTCAATCTGGGTTTCCTTGAAATTGGCCTCGACCCAGCTGTTGCCGGTCTCCACCAGAACGAAGAGCGGGGTTCCGGCGACAACATAGCGGCCAACCTTGAATGAGGCGACCTGCGAAATAACGCCGTTTGCCGGTGCGCTTACCCGGGTTTGGCCAAGGTTATAGGCGGCCTGGGCGCGGGCGGCGCGGGCGACCAGAACGCCGGGGTGGCGGTCTGTCGCGATTGCGGGATTGCCGCCGAGTGCCGCAAGGACGCTGATAACCGCCTGGCCAGCGGCAATTTTGGCCTGCCGGGCCTTGTGCAGATCACGTTTGGCCTTGTCAAGGGCCGCGGTGGAACTGATTCCCCGCCGGGCAAGATCTCTTTGCCGGTAAAGCCGGGTTTTAAGATAGGAAAGTTCGGTAACCGCCGCCCGCTGCCGTGCCTTGGCCTGACTATAGGCGGCCCGTAATTGTACCACCTTGATCCGTGCCAGCGCCAGCGCCGCATCCGTCTGTGCCAGCTTGATACGGTACGGTCTGGCTTCGACCTTAAACAGGATATCCCCGGCCTTGACTTTCTGGTTGTTGATAATATTAACGTCAACCAGCCGACCCGAGGCTTCCGAGGAAATCTGTAGCTTTGGCTGCTGGAGATAGGCATTCTCGGTACTCTCATAGCGCCCGCTGGTAAGCCAGACATAGCCGCCGCCAAGGATTAACCCGACCGGAATCGCCAGCATGATGGCAGCGTGCAAAAGATGGCGTTTTTTCCCGGATCTTTTTGGGGCCGTGACGGCTTTTGCCGTGCCCGCAGCCTTTGGCGTAACGCTCATATCAGGGCGTTCCCGCTTCATCTTTGTGCCGGGGGTCATCTTTTTTGTGCCGGGGGTCATTGCCGGCAATACCGGCTGACAAATTGTTGGTCATGATTTTCAGGGCTTCGATTAAGGCATCCTTTTGGATTCCGGTCATGCTCGCCAGTGCCTCGTCATAGACTTCCTCCGCCATCCCCCTGACATGAGGAAACACCTCCCGGGCCCGCTGTGACAGATGAATGCTGCGCACGCGCCGGTCTTCAATACTTGAACGGCGCTCAATCCAGCCGCAGGATTCCATCCGGTCGAGCAGCCGGGAAACACTGATCGGTTCAATTTCCAGAAACTCCGCCAGTCGGGCCTGCGATTGGCCTTCTTCCTTTGCCCCCCAGAATAAAAGCCGCCAATGCGCCGCCGACAAGCCATAGTCAACCGCCCGTTGCTCAAAACGTTTGCGGATCAGCCGGGCGACATTATGGATTAAAAAACCGAGGGTTTCGCTATCAGAAGATTTCATAAGCATGATCTATCATAAGTCTGCTTACTAATCAAGATAGTGTCGCGGGAATATTTTTTCCGGTATTTAAATATTCATATTGACCAACGGCCAAGGGCAATATATGTTTCGCTTTCCCTTTATCGGGGCCCGTAGCTCAGTTGGTAGAGCAGCTGACTCTTAATCAGCGGGTCACAGGTTCGAACCCTGTCGGGCTCACCATTAAAATCAATGACTTAGTGAACTTTACTGTTTTAGAATTTCTCTTGGGGTACCATTTGGGGTACCGTTTTGAGGGTTTTTGTGTCCAAATAATACGGCTGGGGGAACTGCTTGCCGAGCAGAAAATGGTGGGAATGAATACCGGCGGACGGCCATCTCGCATGTTTTACTCATTTATATCTTCTAGCCGTAATAATCGCCCCGTTGTGTGTGCGTAGTGCGACTAATATCCAGTCAATCGCAGAATTGATACCACATCGCCCCGTATGCGCGCGCGTAGTGCGTACTAAATCCGTCCTTGTCTTTTGCCACCCATTTTCTTACAGTGCTTTCATTGGGGGGTTTCCCAGATTTACAAATTGATCTCAGGCTTTCCCCCTCTGCTATGCGCTCACAT
>JAADGA010000269.1 GCA_013152615.1 Alphaproteobacteria bacterium | reverse complement strand
ATGAACGCCGTCGGGCAGATAAACATCCACCCGGCTGCCAAAACGGATCAGACCGAACCGTGTCCCGGCCTGATAATCCCGGCCATCCTCCGCCCAGCATAGAATACGCCGGGCAATCAGGCCCGCTATCTGGACGAAAACATATTCCTTGTCCGAACGGCTTTTAAGCAGCAGGGCATGACGCTCATTATCCTCACTGGCTTTCTCCAGCGAGGCATTCAGGAATTTACCGGGGGTATAGACCTGTTTGACAATCGTTCCTGTAACCGGGATACGATTGACGTGAACATCAAAAACATTCATGAAAATGCTGACCCGGGTGCGCAGACCATCGCCAAGCCCCAGCTCCCGCGGCGGCACCCCCGGCGTGACCGACTGAACCACGCCGTCAGCCGGGCTGACCACCAGACCGTCCTTGACCGGCGTCACCCGTTCCGGGTCGCGGAAGAAATAGGCGCACCAGATGGTCAGTATCACCCCGATACCGCCGAGGAAAACCACCCCGAGTGAATAAAAAAGCAGGGTAACAATGGCAAAACCCAGAATAAATTTATGGCCTTCCCGATGGAAATAGCTCACTATCGGCGGCAGATTATTCATAATCCTGTCCAGTATATTTTTCATTTACCAGCGGGCGTCCTTGTTCTAAAATTAAAATATCAGGGCGCAAATGTAATCCAGTCCGCAGCCTGCATCAAACCTTTTTATCAAATTCGGCGTTAAATTCATCCAGCGCTGCCAGTTTCCGCATCACTTCTGTGGCTTCTTTCTGTTTCTGCCACATGTTATAATAGGCTCCCCGGCGGTCGAGAAGGGCGTCATGGCGGCCGCGTTCGACGATTTCCCCCGCCTCCAGAACAATAATCTCATTGGCGTTGACAATTGTCGATAATCTATGGGCGATGACAATTGTCGTCCGGTTTCTGGATATATCCTCCAGCGCCTGCTGAATATCCATTTCGGTATGGCTGTCGAGGGCGGAGGTGGCCTCATCCAGCACCAGAATCGCCGGATCTTTCAAGATGGTGCGGGCAATGGCAACCCGCTGTTTTTCGCCACCGGATAATTTCAGCCCGCGTTCGCCGACCTCGCTGTCATATTGGTCCGGGAGCGCACGGACAAATTTATGAATCTGGGCATGACGGGCGGCCTCCTCCAGCTCGTCATCACTGGCATCCGGACGGCCATAGCGGATGTTATAGCGGATGGTATCGTTGAACAGCACCGTATCCTGTGGCACAATGCCAATCTGGCGACGCAGGCTTTTCTGGCTGACATGGGCTATATCCTG
Source organism: Alphaproteobacteria bacterium (assembly GCA_013152615.1). GTDB lineage: Bacteria > Pseudomonadota > Alphaproteobacteria > Sphingomonadales > Emcibacteraceae > Paremcibacter. The sequence goes on along the minus strand of JAADGA010000269.1, from coordinate 10,405 downwards.
ACCGTCAATCAGAATTTTGCCTGCTGAAATATCATAAAAGCGGAACAGTATCCGCGAAATGGTTGATTTGCCGGCCCCGCTTGAGCCAACAATCGCGGTTGTCGTGCCGGCGGCGACTTTAAAAGAGATATTCTTCAGGATTGGCCGGTTGTCAATATAATGAAAACTGACATTACTGAAGGTCACTTCGCCCCCCTTGATAATCAGCTCGGGAAAATCCTGCTCATTGGCGCTATCGGGGCGCCGGCGAATTATCGCAAACATATTTTCCATATCAACCAGCGACTGCCTGATTTCACGATAGACCATGCCAAGAAAGTTAAGCGGCATATAAATCTGGATCAGCAATGAATTGACCAGCACAAATTCCCCGATGGTAAAGCGCCGGTCAATCACCCCCTGTGCCGCCATCAGCAACACGATCACCAGCCCCAGTGAAATGATAATATGCTGGCCGACATTGAGCAGGGCAAGCGAGGTCTGGCTGCGTACTGATGCCTGCTCATATTTGGCGAGGGTGCTGTCGTAGCGTCTGGCCTCATGATCCTCGTTGGTAAAATATTTAACGGTTTCAAAATTGAGCAGACTGTCAATGGCCCGGGTATTGGCCTCGGTATCCTGACGGTTCATTTCCCGGCGGAATTTCAGCCGCCAGTCGGTAACCTTTATGGTATAGAAAATATATCCGGTCAGGCAGATAGCGGTCACCAATGCATAATAAAAACCGAATTTAGTCCAGAAAACGACGGTAATAAGAATTATCTCGAACAAAGTTGGCAGGATATTGAACAACATAAAGCGTAACAGGAAATCTATGCCCTTGGTGCCACGTTCAATCACCCGGCTGAGGCCGCCGGTTTTGCGCTCCATATGAAATCTCAACGACAGATTATGCAGGTGACAAAAGGTGCTGAGGGCAATTTTCCTCAGAGCATTCTGACCAACTCTGGCAAAAATCGCGTCCCTGAGCTGACCGAAAAATATACTGAGGATACGGGCGAGACCATAGCCCAGTATCAGCGCCAGCGGCAGGGTCAGGATGACGGTTTTGGCATTTGGTTCAAGACCGGGTGAGAGAATATCAACCGCGTCCTTGAATAAAAAAGGCACATAAATCCCGATTAACTTGGCCGCAACCAGTGACAGCAGCGCCAGTATTACCCTGATTTTAAGATCAAGCCGATCTTTAATCCAGATATAGGGCAACAGTGTTTTTATTGTCTGCCAGTGATTTTCACTGCCTTCTGATGCCTGATAGTCCGCCGCCCGCCGGGGCGAAGATTTATAATGGGCCATAATTTTCCTTTGATATTTTATCCCAACTATACTGATATGGCGTTTTATTTACAGTATTTTAAGGCTCTGGCCATATTATGACGGCTAATTATTCACCAAACCGGGAAACAGATGTGCCTGCCATGGAAGAAAAAGAAAATGCCGTCGGTCTGGAAAAACCCCCGCTGCCAAACCTTGATCATCTGCTGAATGATATTGCCCGGCAAATAACCGACAGCGGCATTGATATTCCGTCGCATTTCAGCTTTATCTGGCACAAAATACATTTTGTCGGCCAGATATTACCACAGGGACAGGATAATCGCTTTTCGCTAAATCTTGTCGCCAGCCTTGGCTATATTCCTTTCAGCGCCGAGGATAAAAGCTACCGGAAAAAATTGCTGGATCTATTTACCCCGTTGTTCATGAGCGGCGATTATACCCTGTCGGTTAACAGCCAGATACAGATGATTATTCTGACCGGCTTTGTCGGCCCGGTCAATGCCAGACGTCTGGTCGAGGCCATTACCTTCACCCTGCTTGACCTCCAGCCCGATCTCACATCAGTGCAAGCCTCAATGGTTGCCTGACCCGGCCTTCGCCACAGGAAGAACCGCCTTTTCCTGACTTCTGATACCGCCAAGAGTGCCAAGATCGGTGAGGGCATTGGTGCGGGCATTACTGATGAAGGCATCTATTCCCGACCATCCCGTTACCTGACCACGGTCATTAATGCCGATGACGTCCTGCGGGGATTGCGTTGGAGCGGGTGAAGGGAATCGAACCCTCGTCTAAAGCTTGGGAAGCTTTCGTTCTACCATTGAACCACACCCGCGCACTATTGCCCCCCTGTTTATGAATTTATCCGCCGAATGTCGAGGCTTTTATTTATCTTTAGCCGCATACAGCCGGGCCGGATCACTTTTTACCGCGCTGATGATTTCAATGCCGTCCGGGGTGATTTCATTGAAAAAGCAGTTGCGCCGGCCGCTGTGACAGGCAACGCCCTGCTGATCGACCAGCAGCAATAGCGTATCGCGGTCACAGTCATAACGGCAGTGGCGCAAAGTCTGTATCTGGCCGGACGTCTCACCCTTGCGCCACAAGGCTTTCCGGGAGCGCGACCAATAGCACACCCGGCCAGTGGACAGGGTTTCACGGATCGACTCCGCCGTCATCCACGCCATCATCAGAATTTCGCCGGTGTCATGCTGCTGGGCAATAGCCGGAATCAGGCCATGATCGGAAAATACCATCTGCTTCAGGGCGGCAGTGATGATTTTATCCGGAATTGGGACGAAAGTTTGGTTTTTCATGGCATTCTCGCTTAACAGGGCTTGTAAATCTTTTTGAATCGGGTCAATATTAACCGAAAGAGAAGATATAACATATCATAAAAAAGAAAAAAGCCAATGCAGTTACGCAGTCATGATCATAATAAATGTATTGAAGCGGCGGTCAATGCCGCCCGGGATATTTGCCACCGGCGGGAGACTCGCTTTACCCCGCTGCGGTGCAAGGTGCTTGAACTGGTATGGAACAGCCATGCGCCGGTCAGCGCCTATGAGCTGCTTGATATGTTGAGTCAGGAGGGCCGCAAACGGGCGGCACCGCCAACGATTTACCGCGCACTCGATTTCCTGATTGAGGAGGGGCTGGTCCACCGGCTTGAATCGCTCAATGCCTTTATCGGTTGTCCCGACCCGGCCCACAAGCATCAGGGCCATTTCCTGATCTGCCGGACATGCCGGACAGTGACCGAAGTCAATGATAAAAAATTGATCGCGCGGCTGACCAAGGCGGCGCGACTTCAGGGCTATAGCTGTGAGACCAGCATGGTTGAAATCGTCGGTCTGTGTGTCGAATGTCAAAATTAACACCAGAATCGGCGCCAGAATCAGCGCCGGAATCGACACGGGAATCAGCGCCAGTATCAGCGCCAGAATCAGCACCGGAATCGGCCATAACCGGCTCACAGCGGCCAAACAGGCCCGCTGCCCTCATCCGGCTTGAAGGGGTCTGCCTGTCCTATGGCGAGCGGGTGATATTGGACAATGTCAGCTTTTCGGTTGATCCGGGGGAGGTTGTCACCCTGATTGGTCCCAACGGTGCCGGTAAAAGTACGGTCATGAAAATTGCGCTGGGGCTGCTGAATCCGGACAGCGGAAAGGTCCGACGCGCCCGCGGGATTACCATCGGCTATATGCCGCAGAATATTATGATTGAAGATATCCTGCCGCTGACGGTCCGGCATTTCCTGATGCTGCGGCCCGGCACCACCAGGGATCAGGCACAAGAGGTTATGGCGCTGGTCCGGGTGGCTCATGTCGCGGACAGCCCGGTGCAGAGAATTTCCGGCGGCGAAATGCAGCGGGCGTTGCTGGCGCGCGCCATGCTCGGCTCCCCCGACCTGATCGTGCTTGATGAACCGGTACAGGGGGTGGATATTGCCGGGCAGCAAGAACTCTACCACCTGATCAGCCGCATAAAATATGACAAGGGCTGCGGCGTATTGATGATTTCTCACGATCTCCATATGGTGATGGCCGGAACCGACAAAATTATCTGCCTGAATCGCCATATATGTTGTAGCGGGACACCGGAAAATATTCACAATCACCCGGAATATCATGCCATGCTCGGGTCGCCGACAGACGGAATTGCCCTCTATACCCACCACCATAATCATCATCACGACCGCCTGGGCAATGTGGTTGGCACCGATCACCATGACCGGCACCATGACCGGGACTGTAACCATGATTAACAGCTTTGTGCTGCAGGCGGCCCTTGCCGGAATATTGGTCGCGATGGCGGCAGGACCACTCGGCTGTTTTCTGGTCTGGCGGCGGATGGCCTATTTCGGCGACACCATTTCCCATTCAGCACTGATGGGGATCGGCCTTGGGGTTGCCTTTGGCGTCGCCAGCCTGTGGGCTATTCTGATAACCTGCATTTTTATCTCCGGTGTGTTGTTATGGCTACAGAAAGGCAACAAATTCTCCACCGATACCCTGCTCGGCATTCTGGCCCATAGTGCGCTGTCGGTCGGCCTGATTGTCATCGCCCTTCAGGACAGCATGCGTGAAGATATGATGTCCTTCCTGATCGGGGATATCCTGACCATTAATATTCACGACATCATCGGCATCGGCCTGATGATGCTGTTTGCGCTTGGCGGGCTGTACACTATCTGGGCACCGTTGCTATCGATTACAGTTCATGAGGACCTCGCCCGGGCCGAGGGGGTCAATGTGCTGCGGGTCAAGATCATCTATATGCTGCTGATCGCGCTGCTGGTCGCCTTTGCCATGAAGGTGGTCGGGGCGCTGCTGATCACGTCATTGATGATTATTCCGGCGGCGGCGGCGCGTAATATTGCCCGTTCGCCCGGACAAATGGCGATTTTATCCATGATTACCGGCAGCCTTTCGGTAATCATGGGGATCATGGCATCAAGCCTGTGGGATCTGCCTGCCGGCCCGGCGATTGTCTTGTCCGCAGTGATATTATTTCTGGCCGGTCGCGCCGTGCCCAATCATTTCAGGGTTTAAACCAGCACGGATACTCTAGATATTTTGGTTAAACCGGTGAAATCCCCGGTCAAGATCCGCAATCAGGTCATCGACATCCTCAAGCCCGATATGCAGCCGCATCAGCGGGCCTTTATGGTCCCAGCCACTGGCGCTGCGGTAACGATCAATACCAGAATAGGTCAGGATCAGGCTCTCATAGCCGCCCCAGCTATAGCCCATTTTGAAATGTTCCATCCCCTCCATCATCGCGGTAGTAGCCTGCTCGTTTCCCTGCTTTAACACAAAGGAAAACAGGCCGTTGGCTCCGGTAAAATCCCGCTGCCACAGCGCATGACCGGGACAGCTTTCGAAGGCCGGATGACGAATATGATCGACCTCGGGACGGCCCTTGAGCCAGTAGGCAACCTTCAACGCATTTTGTTCATGCTGTTTCAGCCGGACTTTAAGCGTGCGCAGGCCGCGCAGCGCAAGATAGGCATCATCCGGGGCCAGACAATAGCCCAGCTGATAGGACTGATCAAACAACTGCTGCCTATGGGGTTTGAGGGTGGAGACAATACCAACCATGGCATCGGAATGACCGACAATATATTTGGTGGCGGCATGGATGGCAACATCAACCCCGTGATCAAACGGCCTGAAATGCAGCGGCGTTGCCCAGGTGTTATCCATCATCACCAGTATATTTCGCTCATGAGCGGCGGCAGCGATTGCCGGAATATCCTGAATTTCCATGGTTACTGAACATGGCGATTCGACGAAAATTATCCGGGTATTATCCCGTATCAGTCCGGCAATAGCCGCGCCGACCATTGGATCATAAAATGTCGTCTCCACCCCGAATTTCTTCAGGATATTACAGGCGAGCATCCGGGTGGGTTCATAGACCCCGTCCGCCATCAGGATATGATCGCCGGCGCGGACAAAGGACAGGATCGCCCCGGTAATCGCCGCCAGTCCCGACGGATAGAGGAAACAGCCATCCGCGCCCTCAAGCTCACACATCGCCGCTTCAAGGGCAAAGGTGGTCGGGGTGCCGCGCCGACCGTAAGAAAGCCCGCCCCGATTGCGGTTGGCGTTGGCCTGTTTCATGGCTTTTACGCTATCAAATATCAGGGTCGAGGCATGATAAACCGGGGTATTGACCGCACCGTGGCTATATTGTTTATCACGCCCGGCACTGGCGATTACGGTATCTTCTTTCATCTGACCGGGGTCTCCTTATGACTGCCCCATTCGCTCCACGAACCATCATAAAGCGCGTTTACCTTGTGACCAATCAGATAGAGCCCGAGCATCAATACCGCTGCGCTGATGCCGGAACCGCAACTGGTGACGATCGGCCGTGTCAGATCAAGCCCTGCCTGCTCAAATATCCGGCGAATTTCAGCGGGTTTTTTAAAGGTACCATCTTCGGGATTGAGCATTTCCCTGAAGAAAACATTGATACTGCCCGGAATGGCCCCACTTTTCAGCCCTGGCCGTGGCTCCGGCTCACTGCCGCTGAACCGCGCCGCAGAGCGTGCATCCACCACCTGCTCCTTTTTGGTCGCAAGATTTTCCCGCATATGGTCAAGGTCACGCACCCGGGTGGCGTTATAACGGGCGCTGAAATGACGCTGCCGCGGGATCGGCGGAATATCCTCTGTCGGGCCGTGTTCGCGCCGCCACTTGCCAAAGCCGCCATCAAGGACCGCAACATCCCACAGGCCAAAAATTTTCAACATCAACCACACCCGGGCAGCGCTACAGACATCACTGCTGTCATAGACAATCACCCGGTTGCCGTCGCCGATGCCAAGCTTCCGCATCCGGCTTGACATTTTTTCCGCACTCGGCAGCATATGGGGCAGAATATTGTCCAGATCACAGATTTCATCAATATCGAAAAATACTGCGCCGGGGATATGGGCTTCATTATAGTCACGATGCGCATCCCTGCCCGCTGGCGGCAGGTGCCAGCTGGCATCAACAATCCTGATATCAGGGGCGGCCAGATGATCCCTCAGCCACTCAGTGGAAACCAGCGCAGGGGCAGTATCGGACATGATCAATTTCCTTCAGCAGATGTCTTTTCATGGGCACTATATTACAACCAGTCGGGATAGGGTAGCCCGCGTGGCTTTAAAAATTCCGGATTGAATATTTTGCTCTGATACCGGGTGCCATAATCACACAGCAGGGTGACAATGGTATGGCCCGGCCCCATTTCCCGGGCCAGCCGGATGGCGGCGGCAACATTGATCCCGGACGATCCGCCAAGGCACAGGCCGTCATATTTCAACAGATTGAAAATAACCGCGAGCGCCTCGGCATCGGCAATCTGGTACGCGTCATCAATGATCACATCCTGCAGGTTGGCGGTGATGCGTCCCTGACCAATACCTTCGGTGATCGACGTCCCCTCGGCCTTAAGCTCCCCATGCTGGTAATAATTATACAGTGCCGACCCCATCGGATCGGCCAGAACAATTCTGATATCAGGATTTTTGGCCTTCAGCGCCAGCGACACCCCGCCGAGCGAGCCACCGGTGCCGACCGCACAGGTGAAGGCGTCAATCGTGCCTGCGGTCTGCTGCCAGATTTCGGGGCCGGTGGTCTCCAGATGGGCGGTGCGGTTGGCAATATTATCAAACTGGTTGGCCCAGATGACCCCGTTTGGGCTGTTGACCGCAAGCTCCCGTGACAACTGTTCGGAATAGCGGACATAATTCCCCGGATCACTATAGGGTTTTGCTGGCACCAGACGCAGATCACAGCCACACAGCCGGAGCATGTCTTTCTTTTCCTGCGACTGGGTATCAGGCATGACAATCACGGTTTGGTAACCAAGCGCATTGGCCACCAGACCAAGGCCAATACCGGTATTGCCAGCGGTGCCCTCGACAATGGTGCCGCCGGGTTTCAACAGGCCTTTTTGTTCGGCGTCACGAATAATATACAGCGCCGCCCGGTCCTTGACCGAGCCGCCGGGATTCTGAAACTCCGCCTTGCCCAGAATGGTGCAGCCGGTTTCCGCAGAAGCCCGCGCCAGCCTGATCAGCGGGGTGTTGCCAATGGCACCGACAAAGCCGTCTTTAATGTCCATAAAATTATCCCTTGAAATATGATTATATCCTGCTTAACAGAATATAGGGGCACCCTTGCCCGGAAACAAGTTTACCCGCGTGACATTTTATTAAAGCGGGTAATGACATTCGGCAGGAATTACGATAATGAAGAGGATCATTATTCACAGGATTAGCCATGACCACAGATATTTATCGCGGGCTGTCACAGTTGGGCAAACACAGTACGCCGCCGGCAAGCCCCCGGGACGCCATTCTGGACAAGGTGGCAAACCCCCGGCCCGAAAATGATTATGTCGTCCGCTTTGCCTGCCCGGAATTTACCTCGTTATGCCCGGTGACCGGCCAGCCCGATTTTGCCCATATCGTGATTGATTATATCCCGGATGGCTTGCTGGTGGAGAGCAAATCCCTGAAGCTCTATCTACAGTCTTTCCGCAATCATGCCGCCTTTCATGAGGATTGTACGGTCGGCATCGGCGCCCGGCTGGTTACCGAACTTGAGCCAAAATGGCTGCGTATCGGCGGCTACTGGTATCCGCGCGGCGGCATCCCGATTGATGTCTTCTATCAAACCGGCACCGCCCCGGAAAATATCTGGATTCCGGATCAGGGTGTCGCACCCTACCGGGGCCGGGGATAAAACCGTATCCCCATAGGCGACAGGGCGGTCATTGCAAGCCGCTGAAAGCCGGATATTCAGACGGAGCGCTCAGCAGGCATCAGGCCCGCAGAGGGATATTGCCCTGAGGTCATAAACCAGTAACATTTTTCATTTTTTTCAGGTTTCTGATCTTGATCCATATGGGTGGCGTTCTTATATAATGGAGTGCTAATACTGGTTTGATTAAACAAGAAAGGAGATATCTGATGACCGACAGAACGCATCAAGGACCTGCTTTTAATGAAAACAGACAGGTCTCACTATTTTATGAACCTTTTTCCGACCTCGGCCGGGAAATAGACGACGTATTTTCCAATTTCGGCCGTGGCGGCTGGTTGTTCAATCGTCCACCGGGGTCTTTTGTATCCACGCTTAACCCCAGTGCCGATATTGTGGAAAATGATGATGTCTTTGAAATTTCCGTGGAATTGCCGGGAATTGAGCAAAAGGATATCAGTCTTTCCCTGAAGGACAATATATTGACCCTGAAGGGCGAGAAAAAGCAGGAAGTAAAGCGAAAAGACAAGGATTATCATATGGTCGAAAGGAGCTACGGTTCTTTTGAACGGTCCTTCCGCCTGCCGCTTAATGTCGATCAGGATAATATCCACGCGGATTTCAGCAATGGCGTGATGGTAATGACCATACCAAAGACGGATCAAATACCACCGGAACATCGTAAGATTGAAATCACAACCCACTGATCAGAATAGTGAGCCGGGTTTTGCGCCCGGCTCTTTTCTGGGGCCGGCAATCCGGGCAATCGGGGGGGTGCGGGATTTTTCCGGCCCGGCTGAAAGGGGAAGCGGCGTTACAGGCTTCGTTCCATCCAGCGGTGGCGGATACCGGCATCGATGAATTCATCACCATAGCTTTTAAACCCCAGTTGCCGATAAAAATCAATCACCTGAACCTGAGCACCGAGCTTCAGGGTTGTGATTGTGGAATCCCGCGTAATATCCGCGATGACAAATTCCATTAACCGCCGCCCGAGGGCCTGACCGCGCCGGTTTTTCATCACCGCGACCCGTTCAATTTTGGCGACCGGCCCCAGAATGCGCACCCGGGCGGTGGCGCAGGCGGCCCCGTCTACCGTCAACAGATAATGGTCAGCCTCCGGGTCAAGCCCGTCAATTTCCTCTGACAGCGACACATCCTGCTCCTCGACAAAGACGACGGTACGGATATGAAAGCATTCAGCCATATCCTCAGCCGACGTAATTTTGGCGATAGCTATCTCTGTCATCGTTTCAGGCCCGGAACAGGTCATTGAACTGCTGCACCGCGGCTTTCGGCCCGTCCGGGTGGGACCAGACCCCATCACATACCGCCAGAAAATCAGCGCCGGCAGTGACCAGTTCCCGCGCATTGCCGGGGGTAATGCCACCGATGGCAACACAGGGAATCTCGAATATCTCGGCCCACCATGACAGCAGGCTTATCTCTGCGAGCGTGGTTTGCATTTTGGTTTTTGTCGGAAAGAAAGCCCCGAAGGCAACATAATCAGCCCCCTGCTCGGCGGCGGTCATCGACAGATGGCGGCTGTTGTGGCAACTGACGCCGACAACATGGTCATCACCAACGATCGCGCGCGCGTCGGCATAGGCCATATCATCCTGACCGATATGGACGCCGTCGGCACCAATATTTCTGGCAATATCAGGCCGGTCATTAACGATAAAGGCGACCTCGCGATCATGACAGATCGGCATCAGGATGTTGGCCGCCGCGATAATATCTTCGTCAGCCGCCCCTTTAAGCCGCAATTGAACACTGGCCACCGGGCCACCGCTCAGCGCCTCATCCAGTTGCCCGGCAAAAGTATCAAGCTCAAAGACAGGTGGCGTGATCAGATAGAGCTG
>JAADGA010000268.1 GCA_013152615.1 Alphaproteobacteria bacterium | reverse complement strand
CCTGATCGCGGAATGGCAGGACAGTGTGATTGTTGCCCGGCTGGCGCCGGAGATTGCTGAAAGGGGCTTGAATCTGCATGATCTCACCACTTTCTCCCTACAGCAACATCCCGGCCATACCCTGCCCGCCGCTTATGAAAGAATGCTGGATGACTTTATCGGAGCTTGAGGATAAACGCCTCGCCATCTGGGGGCTGGGCAAGGAAGGGATGTCGAGTTATCGCGCCCTGAGACGACTTTTCCCGACCAAGGATATTATGCTGGTTGACCGGGTTCGCCCGCCCCTGCTGCCGAATGAGCCTCATATCGACTTTATGAGTGAAAATGAGTTTGAATCACGGATAGCTGACCTTGACGTGGTGATCAAGGCCCCCGGCATCAGCCTCTATCATCCGCTGGTCGCAAAATTGAACCAGCATAATGTCACCCTGACATCGGCAACCAATATCTGGTTTGCCGAGCCGCGGCGGGCGAGAGTTATTGCCATCACCGGCAGTGCCGGCAAGAGCACAACAGCGGCCCTGCTCAGCCATATATTAAACCACATCGGGCTACGGACGCTGCTCGGCGGTAATATTGGCACCCCGTTGCTGGATCTTGACAATGATGCCGACTATTATGTGGTTGAGTTAAGCAGCTACCAGACCGCTGATCTGGAGTATCCACCGGATATTGCCGTGCTGCTCAACCTGTTTCCCGAACATATCGACTGGCATCGCAGCCACGCGCAATATTTTACCGATAAATGCCATCTGATCAGGGTCGGGGCCAAAGCCGTTATCCTGAACCGGCATGACCCGAAAACCGCCGAATGGCTCCGCCCGGCCCCCAAAGGCACTCTGTGGTTTAATGATAATGCCACCATCCACAGCACGTCTGAATTTATCGTATCCGGCAAAAATATTGTGGGTCGCCTCCGGGATATTCATCTGCCCGGTGACCATAACCGGAGTAATATCTGTGCCGCCCTGACGGTATGCCGGGAATTAAATCTCGATTTGAAAGAATGCTTCAAATGGGCGGCGAGCTTTCGCGGACTGCCCCATCGTCTGGAAAATCTCGGGGGTCAGGGCGGACAGACCTATATTAATGACAGCATCGCCACCACCCCGGAAGCGACGCTCGCGGCCCTGAGCAGCCTCAGCGGTAAAAATATTACTCTTCTGGCCGGGGGGCAGGACCGCCATCAGGATTATTCACAGCTTGCCGAATATATCCGGGACCACCCGGAAATAACCGTAATAACCGCCTATGAAAGTGGCGCAAAACTCAATACCGCCTTGAAAGGCATCGGAGTGGTGTCGACCATGGAAGCAGCCTTTGATCTGCGGCAATCGGTAATCAGGGCACAGGAAATTACCCCGCAGGGCGGTTTCATCCTGCTCAGCCCGGCAGCGCCGAGCTATGACAGTTTTAAAAATTTTGAACAACGCGGCGAATTCTTTAAGATATTTAGCAGAAGCAAAATATTAACTTCTTAAGTTTAAGCTCCGATCAGGGTTTTAGCCTTGGCGTAAAATTATACGGACTGGATTATTTTTTGAGCTTTTCAAGAGCCTTTATACCGGTTGCAGCAACGGTGTTGGTTGCCATGATCACGATTATCATCAGTCTGGGGATGACGGACCGTGCGCTCAAGAAATCTGCCCGCCAGCATTCGCTCAGTTCGGTGGAGTCGAATATCAGCAATATCCGCAATTTTCAGGCAACCATGCTGCTTGATTATACCGAATGGGGCGAAACCTTCACTAATCTGACCCTTAAAAATAACCGCAAATGGTTCCATTACAGCATTGGCGGGGCCAATCTGCTCAAGAAAAAAATTCTGGGTCTGGCCTTTATAAAAAATGATGGCACCCTGATTGAACAGCAGACCAGAAACAACAATAAAGCCTATAGTATTTCCCAAAAAACCTTCGAGAAAGATTTCTCCTATATCCGTCATAGAATCCTGAGCAATCCTGACCGCGAAGCCATGCCGCTGTCCTTTTTCAAAATAATTAACGGCACCCCCACCCTGTTCAGTTTTTCGGCCATCACCTATCCCGACCCGAAGGCCTATCCGGACTTCCCCATGGACAGGCGGGACTTTCTGTTATTCTGGACCGTGTTAACCCCGGATATCCTTCATCAGGTAGAAAAAAAACTCCAGTTGAAAAATATAGCCATTACCGCGGAATCTTCCCCCGATAATTATGCCCTGAAAGATAGCAAGAATAATGTTATTTCCTGGCTGAAATGGTCGCTGCCCAAAAAAGAGGCCAATCCGCTGATCTTCTCTTTATATACCAGTCTGGCGATGTTTGCCCTGTTATTGCTTGGTGGCTATTTTTCTTACCGGCGGATTTTTGATCTGATCCGTGAACTGGAAGCTGCGCGCAAGCATGCCGAAACCGGTCACCGGATTAAATCCGAATATCTGGCGACCATGAGTCATGAACTCAGAACCCCGCTCAATTCCATCATTGGCTTTTCCGAAATTCTGATCATGAGCCCCAAGGAAAACATGACCGAAAAACAGGAAGAATATATCAGTTATATTCAGTCAAGTGGCAAGCATCTGCTGAGTCTCATTAATGAAATTCTTGACATGTCCAAAATCGAGGCCGGGAAATATGAACTCCGCGAGGAGGAGATGGACCTGAAGCAGACCCTTGATCAGGCTGTCGTCTATCTGGAAAAGGACGCCGGTGACAAGAATATCACCCTGATCAAGAAAATACCCGACAGCCTGAATGATTTCATGGGCGATAGCCGGGTCATCAAACAACTGGTGCTTAATCTTCTCAGCAATGCGGTTAAATTCACCCCCGAAAAGGGCCAAATCACCATCGGTTGCTCCGTGACCAAAAATGGCGGTATGGAAATTTATATCGACGATAACGGCATCGGCATTTCACCGGAGAAAATTAACCTGATCACCGAACCCTATCTTCAGGATCAGGATTATAAAACCCGCAGCCATCAGGGAACCGGCCTTGGTCTGGCCATTTCAAAAGCCTTCACCGAAATGCATCAGGGCACCATGGCAATCACCAGCGAGCTTAACGTTGGCACCCGGATTACCCTGACCTTCCCCGCCTCGCGGGTACTGGCCCGCAGACAGAGGTATAATTAAAACCGGGATATAATCAAAACCGGGATAATTAAAACGATCGTTTTATGTTTCCTTTTTCGTTCACTTATGGCACACTGCCTCCGGTTAAAACAGGGAGACAAAATTGATGCTTGGGCTTATGCAGGACCGGCCATTACTGATCACCACTATCATGGAATATGCGGCGACCTATCACCCGGACCATGAAATTGTTACCCGGGCGGTGGAGGGCGGCATCCACCGGACAAATTATGGGGAAATTGCCCAAAGGGCGGCGCGGCTCGCCCATGCGCTAACCAGACTCGGCATTCATCAGGGCGAGTGCATCAGCACCCTCGCCTGGAACAGCTACCGTCATCTGGAACTCTATCTGGCGGTGCCGGGCATGGGAGCAATATTAAATACGGTTAATCCCCGGCTCTTCCCCGAACAGATTAGCTATATCCTGAATAATTCCGCTGCCAGAATCCTGTTTCTCGACCTGACTTTCCTGCCGCAGATTGAAAAGCTGGCTGATAAGATTCCGGCGGTGGAAAAGATTGTCATTATGACCGACCGCGCCCATATGCCGGCAACATCCCTTGACAATATCCTGTGCTATGAAGAGCTGGTCGCCGCCGAAGACACCCGGTTTGACTGGCCGGAGCTTGATGAAAATACTGCGGCTGGCCTGTGTTATACCTCGGGAACAACCGGCGATCCAAAGGGGGCGCTCTATAGCCACCGCAGCACGGTCCTTCACAGTTTAAGCGCCTGTACCCGGGACAGCCTTGGCCTGTCCAGTGCCGAAGTGGTGCTGCCGATTGTGCCGATGTTTCATGTCAACGCCTGGGGAACCCCCTATGCCGCCACCCTGAGCGGCGCCCGGCTGGTGTTGCCCGGTGCCGAAATGACCGGCGAGAATTTCTATAACCTGATGCGGGACGAAGGCTGCACCATTGCGCTGGGGGTTCCGACCATCTGGCTGGCATTGTTACAATATGTGGCCACGCTGAAGGATCAGGATCTTACCAGCCTGCCGATTAAAAACTTTATCATCGGTGGCTCGGCCGCCGCACCGAGCCTGATCGACAGTCTGGAGAAAACCTTCGACGCCACGGTTATTCACGCCTGGGGCATGACCGAGACCAGCCCGCTTGGCTCGGTCAACCGGCCACTGGCAAAATATGCCCATCTGTCCGACCAGCAGAAAATGGCGATCAAGGTAAAACAGGGCCGCCCGCCTTTCGGGATTGAGATGAAAATTGTTGATGACGACGGTCATGACCTGCCGCATGACGGGGTTGCCTTTGGCCGCCTGATGGTGCGCGGGCCGTGGGTCGCCAAGGGCTATTTCAAACAACCCGAGCTTAATATCCTTGATGATGACGGCTATTTTGACACCGGCGATGTCTCGACACTGGACCCGGACGGCTATATGACCATTGTTGACCGCTCCAAGGATGTTATCAAATCCGGTGGTGAATGGATTTCCTCGATTGATCTGGAAAATATCGCTCTTGGCCATCCCCAGGTGGCCGAAGCCGCCGTTATCGGTATTGCCCATCCCAAATGGCAGGAACGGCCGCTGCTGATCATCGTGCCCAACGCCGGGGAAACCCCGACCAAACAGGATATCCTCGACTATCTGCAGGGGAAGATTGCCAAATGGTGGACCCCGGATGATGTCGTCTTCATTGAGGAAATGCCCCATACCGCCACCGGCAAAACCCAGAAACGCGCATTACGAACCCTGTTCAGTGATTTCACATTCGGCTAAGGTCAGGACCTATCAATAACGCGGATAAACCGGCCGGATGAAAGACAGGGTAAAGCGTAGCAGAAACAGGCCATAAGCCAGGATCCACAGGCTGCCGGCACCCTGCAATATTGCGGCGTAATTGCCGTCTGTCACCAGCGGTAATATCACCCGGCTGAGGGCGGCGAGGTTAACCGAGACAAAAATAATCGTCAGAATTTTTTCATTCTTCAGCGCCTGCCCCGAATGGCCGAGCGTTGCCCGGGACATCACCCCGAGCGTCATAGAGCCGATCGCGCCGACGGTAAAGACATGAATGGCCGGGCTGATGGCGGCGGGATTGAAAAAACCGCCATAGGCAACAAGGAAAAAACCCACCGGAATCCAGAAATACGCCAGATGCAGGACGAAAACCAACGGATCAGCGGCCACCCGCCAGCCCTGCCAGCTTAGTGAGCGCATCAAGGTTACAATCCCGGCGAAAAAGGCAATGCCGCCAATAATCATCGGGCTGGCGTTAAACAGGAAGGCGAGGGCAACCGCCAGGATCAGCCCGGCAGACAGCGGCAGCAAAATGGCCGGGGTCGTTATCCTGATCGCCGGGTATTTACCCCGGGTGAAACTCGGAATAATCCGGCCCCCGATCACATTCATCAGGAATATGATAAAGAATACCGCTGTTAAGAAAAACCGTTTTTCATCATAATCTATCCAGCCAAGAGCGGCGACATAACTGGCAATATTCAGCCCGGCAAACAATAATATCAATATCGGCAGGAAATAATTCCGTTTGTTTTTACCGCCAACCAGCGCCGTGACGATTCCGATAATGGCGAGCGGCAGGAATATCCCGTCGATAATCAGCGGCAGCCACGCCGGTAACAGAGCGCTGAAAAATATTGTAACCCGGCCCAGAAACCAGATCAGGCCGAGCGTGGCAAGCGTCCAGCCGGTCGGGGTTGGTCGTCCGGTCCAGTTGGGCACGGCAGTGTATAAAAACCCGATAATGATCAGTGCAACCACACCAAAAATCATCTCATGCTGATGCCAGCTCACCGGCGAAAAGCGTGATGGCAGATAACTGACAATCCCGGTCACCAGCAGCACCCAATAGCTCAGGATAACCACGGCGGCCAACGCCGCCAGCGGGAAAAATACCCGGAAGCCAGCTGAAAAAACGGCCATATTGCGCACTGAAAAACGGGTCATAATCAAATACTCTCAAAAAATTCCGAACATATATAGATGTATTTATTATACATCTTCTCAATTGTAAAGCCCCTATTTATCAGCCTATGGTCTAACCGCTAGATAGTCAATTATTGATATTTGCTGATCCGGTTGCGGGTCGTATTCCGTACTTTGGCAATTTATTCTGCGATCATAAATTTGATTATCATACATTACTTCCCCGGCAAAGCCGGACTACTGGCCTTCCCCGGCAAAGCCGGACCACTGGCCGCCCCCGCAAAGCCGGGCTACCGGCCGATTCTGCTCTCCGCATACTCACAATAATTTTTCCTGTGCGAGGCGACCGGCGGCGACATAGTCGATTTTACCGGTAACCATCAGCGGCACCTCATCCACCAGCATAATTTTTCCGGGCCGCAACAACGCGCTCTGACCCATCGCCCGGATTTTCTTCATAAGGACATTGCGGTTGACCTCGATACAATCGGTGAGCAGGATAATCTGTTCGCCCTTGCGCGCATCCGGCAGTGCTATCGCCGCATGGAGGTTATCAGGCCATAATGACGCCACCACCGCCTCGACCGCACCAAGTGACACCATTTCACCGGCAATCTTGGCAAACCGTTTAACCCGGCCCCTGATGGTGACATAACCGTCATCATCAATATCAACAATATCGCCGGTATCATACCAGCCGCCCGGTGGCGCCACCAGCTCCCCCGGATGATCGGCGAGCAGATAACCCTGCATCACATTGGGGCCGCGCACCACCAGCTTGCCACCGGCATCAATCCCCGGCACCTTGTCCAGCCGATAGTCAATATCCGGCAGCAACCGGCCAACAGACCCCGGCCTGTTATGCATCGGGGTATTGACCGCCAGCACCGGCGAGGTCTCGGTGGCACCGTACCCTTCAAACACCCGGACCCCGAATTTCTCCGCCCACAGGCTACGGGTTTCCGCCCGCAGATGTTCCGCCCCGGCGAAAATATAGCGCATACTGCGGAAATCATAGGCATGGGCAAACCGGGCATAACCGGTGAGAAAAGTATCGGTGCCGAACATCATGGTCGCATCGGTTTCATAAACCAGTCCCGGCACGATCTTGTAATGCAGCGGGGAGGGATAGAGAAAAACCCTGATCCCGGCAAGCAGCGGCAGCAGCAAGCCGCCGGTCATACCAAAACTGTGAAAGACCGGCAGGGCATTGAACGCGACATCAGACGGATTAAAGTCAACCCGGGCGCCGAGCTGATAGCGATTGGACTGCATATTATAATGGCTGAGGGCGACGCCCTTGGCGGCCCCCTCGGACCCGGAGGTAAACAGCACCAC
Organism: Alphaproteobacteria bacterium; assembly: GCA_013152615.1. Taxonomy (GTDB): domain Bacteria; phylum Pseudomonadota; class Alphaproteobacteria; order Sphingomonadales; family Emcibacteraceae; genus Paremcibacter. The sequence continues at coordinate 4,342 of JAADGA010000268.1, read as the reverse complement.
CGCCGTTTCCTGCGGGTCTCTCTCCCCCGCCAGCCGGTGATAGCAGAAATCCGCGAACTGCGCCGCGATCATGCCGAACATTTTTGATTTAAGGCTTATTGCCGCCCGAACATCCTCCAGATAAATAAATTCCACCTGATCTTCAAGCGCGGCCACAACCTCTTTGAGGCCGCCAAGGTCAACAAAACGGCGACTGGTTATAATCCGGCTGATCCGGGCAGCAGTGCAACAGGTACGGATTGTCGCGACCCCCGCAGAATAATTAAGCATCGCCGGTATTCTGCGGTGGAGCAGCAGGGCAAAAAATGTCACGATACAGCCATTGACATTAGGCAACAACAGACCGACTTTCTCCCGTAGCACGGTTTTTCGGGCAAGCTGCCGCCCAAGAATAAAAGCCCCCAGTATCATCCTGTTATAGCTTAGCGGACGGCGGTCAACATCCTCCAGAATAAGGACAGTGCCGCCATGGCGTTTCCGGCAATCCAGCAGCGACTGGAACAGCGTCTGGTGACGGTCACTGGTGCGAAACATCATGTCTGACATCACACTATATAATTTCTCGCCCAGCAGCAGCCGCCGCGCCCGGCCACTGATCTTATTCGGCAGGGCAATTTTTACCGATGGCTCAATCGTCAGCGTGATTTTCGGCAACAGCCGGAGCCTGAGTTTTCCCTTCAGCAGCGAGAAGCTGGAAAATTGCGCCCCCGAAATCCTGACCGGCAGGATTCTGGCATCGGCCAGATGGGCGATAACCGCCGGCCCCTCGTAAATTTTCATCAATGCGCCGGTGGCGGTCCGCCGCCCCTCGGGAAAGATAACCAGCTTGCGGCCTTTTTTAACTTCACTGATCATGCTCTTGGTCGCCATGGCATTGCCCGGATCGACCGAAAGAAACTGGATAAAGGCAAAAATTGGCCGCGCCCACCATTTGTCGGCAATATAGGTATTTATCGCAAAGGTCATGTTGCCGGGCAGAAACGCGCCGAGCAACGCCCCGTCAAGCAGAGAAATATGATTGGCAACCACCACCACCCGGTCCCCGGCCCGGTCAAAATTTTCCATCCCCCGGACCTCGACCCGGTATAACAGCCGGAACAACACCCGGGTGAGCGACCGCATCAATTCTTCCGGCAGCAATTTACAGATATATATCGCGACAAAGCCGTTCATGATGGCGGCAATCAGAAACACTTCCGGGATCGTGAAACCACGGCTGATCAGCACGGCACTGCCGAGCGCAGAGATGGTCATAAACAGCGAATTTATAATATTGTTGCTGGCGATCATGCGCGACAATTGCGACGGTGCGCTTTGATCCTGAACAATGGCGTAAAGCGGGACAATATAAACCCCGCCGCCGACCGCGATCATCACCATGTCAACCAGAATGCGGATATTAACCCCGTGGGACAGGAACTGGGCGACCGTGATCAGTTCGCCGCCATGACTGCCGCTGAAATGCTGGCTGGCGAAATACAGATCAACGCCAAACAGCGACATGACTATCGCCGCCAGCGGAACATAGAGCGCGTGAATCTGCCCGCGCAGCAGCCGGGCGCATAAAAACGACCCGAGGCCAATCCCCACGGAAAAGGCGCTGTTAAACAGGGTGCCGACCCCCTCGGTCGCGCCAATCACTTCGCGGCTATAGGTCGGAAACTGGGCCAGAAATGTCAGGCCGAAAAACCAGAACCACGAAATACCCATAATCGACATGAATATCTTCCGGTCCTTGTGCGACTCCCGGACAATGTGAAAAGTTTCCTGAATGATATTGAAATTAATCCTGAGCTTGCTGTCACCCGGAATGGTTTTGGGAATAGAGAAACTGGCGATAAAACCCCCGATCGCCACCGCCAGCACCGTCGCCGAAATAATCACTATGCCGCCATGGGTCAGGATCAGCATCCCGCCGACGATCAATCCCAGAATGATCGACAGGAAAGTCCCCATCTCGATCAGCGCATTACCGCCAATCAATTCATCATGCCTCAAATGTTCCGGCAGGATACTGTATTTCAGCGGCCCGAAAAAAGCCGACTGGCTGCCCATCCAGAACAGGGTTATCATCAGCACAGTGACATTTTCGGTATAAAATCCCCACGAGGCCAGCGCCATCAGCAGGATTTCGGCAAATTTGATGATCCGGATCAGCCGGGCTTTTTCCAGCTTGTCGGATAATTGCCCGGCGAGCGACGAAAAAATAAAGAAGGGCGCAATGAAAATACCGCCGGCCAGCGGCACGATGACCTGAACATTATCCCAGCCCTGATCAACGGCAATCTTGTAGGTAATCAGAAAAACCAGCGCGTTCTTGAACACATTATCATTGAACGCTCCCAGAAACTGGGTGACAAACAGCGGCAAGAACCGTTTGGTTCTCAACAAATTAAATAAACTCCCGGACAACCCAAATCCCTTTTTTATTGTCTGTTGTAACATTTTAGGAAGATTTATGATAAAAAGACAAGGGTCTTATTTCCCAAACCTGAAAAAACCAGCGATATTATGATCATGGCGGCGAAGATTTCCCGCTTGTCTTTCCGCGAAAGATGGCCTAGATTGCCAAGATATCATTTATTTTACAAATTATTTTATCTTATAAAGAATATTGTTATAATAGCTTTTTATATACATAATACAATTAACCATTGAAATTTAACCGGAATATATTACCGTGTTTTCCTATGGAAAATAACAATTAAATATATTATATCAGGAGGCAACAGGGTGAAAAAAAATATCGGCGACAAAAGGGGAATTCTGGAACTGGACCGGCACTGGCATCTGGCCACCGATGATCACGAAATCGCCCTGACCGAGCTTGAATATTCCATTCTTCATTCATATGAAAGCTTTTGCCGGTGGATGAAGGAATGTGTTATTGCCGCCTCCGGTGTCAATATGAGCGCCAATGACTGTGCCATCCTCAATGTAATTGCCATGCGCGACCGCGCCAAGGGCATCACCGAAATTGCCCGGCTGCTGAACCGGGATGACAACACCAATATCCAGTATACCATTCGCAAGCTGACCAAGGACCATCTGGTCGAGAAGACCTCCACCGACAACCGGCGCAAGGGGGTGCGTTATCGGGCCACCGCCACCGGTTATGAGGTTGTGAAACGGTTTGTCGCCCTGCGCAAGGGATTGCTGATTGACATGACCAAAGCCATTCGGGCCATGGATGAACAATTGACCTGTGGCAGTAAAATTCTTGACATCATGACCGGAATGTATGAACAGGCTGCCCGGGTTGCCGCTACTCACCGGCCGACTTTTGATGAGGAGGAATAACCCTATGGCAGGCCATCCATGACGATGGACCGGCGGACTTTTACCCTGTCCGGCGGCGTTCTGACGCTGGCGTTCCTGCTTGGTGGCAAGATCACAATGCTGACCCCGGCGCAGGCGCAGGCCCACGACCTGCCGCTGCTGGTTTTGAGTGAAGAACAGGCAACCATCATTGATCTTATTGGCGAGGCTATGGTCCCGGGGGCAAAAGCCGCCGGTCTTTCCCGCTATATTGATCACCAACTGTCCGTACCCTTTCGGGATAACCTGCTGATTCTGCGTTATCTGCGGGTGGAGCCACCGTTTAACGGCTTTTATACCACCGCGCTGAATGCGGCCAGACAAGCCATAAAGCAAAAATACCATAAAGACCCGGGCCGTCTGTCCACAAAAGAATGGTCAGAATTTATCCCCATGATGATGAAGGGTCAGCCGCAGGGCTGGACAGAGGCGCCGCCAGCCCCGTTGTTTTATTTTGTCCTGCGCAGTGATGCCATTGATGTCACTTACGGGACCATGGCCGGGTTTGACCGGCTGAACATTCCCTATATGGCCCATATCAAGCCCGTTCAGCCGTGGACCGTAAGCCCATGAAGCCTTCTGCGGAAAAAGTCGATGTTATCATTATTGGTTCCGGTGCCGCCGGCAGTCTTATGGCGGCCAAATTATCCGCTGGCGGCAAAAAGATTATTATCCTTGAGGCCGGTCCTGAAAGAACTCTCGGTGACCTGACCAGTTCCCAGATCGATGCCCGCCGGTTGAAATGGGCCGGTGACCCGGTTGAAGAAACCGGGAGCCAGCCGGTCGGCAACGGCTTTAATTCCGGCTACGGCACCGGCGGTTCGGCGCTGCATCATTATGCGGTGTGGCCCAGGCTCCATAAAGAGGATTTCACCATAAAGAGCCAGTATGGCCGCGCGCTCGACTGGCCGATCAGCTATGATGATCTGCGGCCCTTTTATGACCGGATTCAACAGGAGGTTGGTGTTTCCGGCGACCACAAGCGTGAAACCTGGCGGCCACCGGCGGCGGACTACCCGCTGCC
>JAADGA010000267.1 GCA_013152615.1 Alphaproteobacteria bacterium | reverse complement strand
CTGAAACCGTTAAAATGGCAATATTCAACGGCTGAAATTCACGGCTGTTATCGAGTGGCATGGTTCTGATTTCTTTTCGTGTTATTGATATCCTGGGCAATATACATCGGCCAGCCGCCGGTGGCAACGGCGTCCAGCGACTGGGTGGACTGGGTCATACGCATACGGTAAATCCAGAAGTTGCTGACTACCCGTTCAATATAATTGCGGGTTTCGCGCACCGGCAGCGATTCAATGAACAGCAGCGGGTCATCCTGAAAATTTACTTTTCGTTCCCATTTTCGCAAATTCCCCGGCCCGGCATCATAGGCGGTCAGGGTCTTGAACAGATTACCGTCGGCAAAACCCTTGCCCAGCATGGTCTGGATATATTGTTGACCGAGCGCCATATTATAGGTTGGGTCGTCGAGCTTGATCCGGCGGGAAAAGCGCAGTGTCCGGTCACGCGAAATATAGCTTGCGGTCCGCGGCATGACCTGCATCAATCCGCGGGCGCCGGCCTGACTTTTGGCCCAGACATTAAATTCGGATTCCTGACGGATGATGGCGAATATCAGCGCACGATCGAGGGTAAATCCGCCATCCGGCTCCATATCAGGCACCGGATAGAGCGTACTGTCGAGGGCGATCATACGTTTTTGTTCTTCAATTTTGCCGATTTTAAGCTGGGTCCCGGCGAGACCAAGACGGGCCGCCAGACCAAGCAGGGCCTCATGCTTGCTGCCCCGTGTTCGCCGCCAGGCATCACTGAGCTCGAGGTCGGCCAGCATTATTTTCCCGGTCTGGGTCAGGGCGATCGCCCTTTTCACACTCCGCAAATCTTTGATCAGGTCATAATGGCGCCATGAAAAGGCCGGTGCCGCCCAGCTGAGCCCGGAACTTTTTCCGATTTGACGCGCGGCAATCAGGCCATAAAATGTCCGGGGAAAACTGGCGGCCTTTTGCAATAATTTAGCGACCTTCTCCGGCTCGCGACAGACCAGATAGGAGCGGGCGGCCCAGAATGCGCCGGCGGCCGCGGTCCAGTCGCCGGCAACGGGGGAGTAGGCGACATTGGCGAAATGCTGGGCGGCCTGAATGCAATCACCCAGCCGCCATGCTGCCAGTCCTGCAATCCAGTCCGGCTGTGCGGTTATCTCCCGGGCTCCATCTGCGGCGATATCCCCCAGCGCCAGCGCCTTGGCATCCCGGTTGTCAAAGAAATAACCGGCGGCAACTGTCCCCAGCAATTTATTGAATTCCAGCGGCGACAGCAGATTAAGCGGTTCAAACGCCCATAATCTTTTTTCTGCCCGTTCGGGATCATGACGGCGCAGATAGCGTTTCATTCTTGTTTTCAAAGTACGAATATCAATGCGCTCTGCTCTTTTATGATAGCGTTTTGGAGGAATTATTCTCCGGACGACCGGGGTCGGCTTTGCCGGGATTTTTACCGGGTGGCGCGGGTGGCGCATCGGCTTGTCGGCGGGAAAATTCCGGATCCGGGCGGTGACAGGCTTGTGCAGTCCCCGGCTGCGGCCGCCATTCTTCTTTTTCGCCAGCGCATAGATTCTCTTGGCCTCGGGCAGGTCTGAATATTTCAGCATCCATTTGGCCAGCTCGCGGTAACGCGAATGATAGGCGGTCGGATGCATGTAGCGCTGATACAGAACATGACCCATTAAAATCCGGCTATGCAGACGCCGGATCAGCCGGTTGGCCCGGCTCCACTTGCCCTTCGCCTGCACCTTGAAGATGCGCTTATACAGCCTGACATCAGCCGGGGACAGTACCGCAAGGCTCGCGGTTTGTAGAGGGACCGAACGCTGTTGGGCGGGAACAACAGCGGACGGAATAGTCGCGGCACCAAATAGCGCGGTTGGCCAGAATATGACCGCGAACAGGATAAACAGATAACGCCGGACCATCCGGCAGGTGGCAGGCCGGATCATGATAATACCTCTTCAGCTTTGGCCTTGATCGCCAGCAAATCCTGCCAGGTATTGCCCTTGGCCCGGGGCTGTTTCAGCAGATATGCCGGATGAAACAGGGTGCGTAGCGGAATTTTACGGTCTTGCAGGTCATAGCGCTGCCATTTACCGCGCAGCCGGGTAATGCTGGCGGTGGAGCCGAGCAGATTATTGTCTGTCGGGCCGCCTAACAGAATAATCAGGCCGGGGTTAAACAGCGCGATATGCCGTTCGATAAACGGCAGGCAGATAGTGATTTCCTCAGATGTCGGACTGCGGTTGCCCGGCGGACGCCATGGCAGGATATTGGTGAGGTAAAAATCCTGCGCCCGCTCAAGGCCAATCGCGGCAAACATCCGGTCAAGAAGCTGGCCGCTCTCACCAGCGAAGGGCTTGCCCAGCCGGTCTTCACGGGCACCGGGCAGGTCACCGATCACCATGATATCACTGTCCGGATTGCCATCGGCAAAAACTGTGTGGGTCGCGGTTTTTTTGAGTCGGCAGCCGTCAAAATTAGCAATCATCTGCTGCAGTTCGGCTAAATCCGTGCAGGCTGCCGCCTGCTGCCGCGCCGCACGGGCAATGTCCCCGACCGGAAGCAGCGCCGGGGTTATCCGGGTCTGTTGGCGATCAGGGGCGACCGGGTCGGGTTTTCCCTGTATCACCGGCAGTCCTGACCGTGCGAAATAATCCACAGTTTCATCACCGCCGGATTCATCAACGCCTGAATCCACGTACCATCTGAGTACGGAAACGATGGCCGCGTTATCTATCTTTGCCGGTACATATTCCATATGATCTATAATAGGCGAAACCTGTTAATTAACCCTTGCGTACCGTATCCATCTCATATTCAGGGCGCAACATCAAACTATTCTGTTGCTCCGGGATATTTTTGATCAGACGGCAGCATCATTTCCGGGCGATGATTCTAAGAAGCGGGGCAAATCTGTCTTTACGCCACAACAGCTTAAAACCATGCTGTTCCAGCAAAAACATAATATTCCCCGATGTAAAAAAATTAATCTGCGCGGACAGTGGATATCTTTTGCGAAACCGGCGTTTTACCGGGGTTGACAGATATAATAGCCCGCCGGGTGCCAGTTGATGGAATTTCTGCCGGAAATATGCCGCCGGATCTTCCTGCAGCGGCAGCATCATATCGGACCACACCGCCTTGAGCCCGACATAATCCGGGCTCAGGGTAATGAGGGTGACCGGATATTTGTTATCGCGCTGGATCAGAGCCGGGGGCCGGGCCGTTTCCAGATATATTTCGGCAACCGGATTAATTGTGAGCAGTTGCGGAATATCCGTAAGATACCCCCCGGATATCATTGCTTTCACCCCGGATTGAGGATCGTAACGCCGTTCAAACCCGCAGAAACAGCAGGCATAGCCTTGGGCTGACGGCGGGTCGGGAATTTTTGCACCGCAAACGGGACAGGTGACGGATATGGGTGACATGTGGTATAATATCTGTGGGATTCTGTGGGACAAGAGACAAAAATAAAATATTTGTGACCATCATAGGTTAGTCTTGAATGAAAGTTAAGATGATTTATAACAGTTTGTACCATTTGTTACGGATATCGGGATTATGGATATAAGATGAAATCAGGACAGATGATTTTAACAGCAGAGAAAGTTGAGCAATTCTCGGAGACGGAGCCGGTGTTGGCCAGTGCCGGTCCGGTCAGTGTCCGCTTCGCGGTATCGGAGCAGGAAATAGTCGCCGCGCAGAGATTACGGTATCAGGTTTTTTATGAGGAAATGAAGGCCCGGCCCAGTCTGGAAATGGCCCGGCAGAAACGTGACTTTGATGGTTTCGACCTGATTTGTGATCAGTTGTTGGCCTTTGATACCACCAAAAGCGGTGATGAGGCGGTAATCGCCACCTACCGGCTGCTCCGGGAAGAGAAAATACATAATATTCATGATTTTTATTCGGCGCAGGAATTCGACCTCAGCAATATGAATAATGCTTGTTTCAGGGAGAAGATGACCGGGCGTCAGATGCTGGAACTCGGACGCAGCTGTGTCCGCGCGGAATATCGGTCCAACAATATTATCCAGTTAATGTGGCGGGCGATTACCAAATATATCATCCGGTATAATATCGGCTGCATGTTTGGCTGTGCCAGTCTGGCCGGAGTCATTCAGGGTGATCTGGAATTGCCGCTGTCCTATTTATATCATAAATACAAGACCCCCGACGCCTTCAATATCCCGGCGCGGCCCGAGCGGTATCAGAAAATGAACTATTTCAGCTGGGATGACATTGATACCCGCAAGGCCAAACGTCAACTGGCGCCGCTGGTGCGCGGCTATGCCCGCCTTGGCTGCTATATCGGCGACGGCGCGGTGATTGATGATCAATTCAATACCACTGACGTGCTGATTCTTCTGCTTACCGACAGATTACGCAAAAGGGCCGCACATTTTTTCGAACCTGTGGCCTAAGCTTCGCTGCCCAGTGGTTCTTTATTCCCGGCGCTGTCCCGGAGACATCTTATCCCCAACCTGAAGTCAGTGCCTGAAATCAATGCCTGAAGTCAATGTTGCACCGTGAGTGATTGCTGCCCGTTATCACATGGCCCGAACAGCAGTTGCCGCAGCATAAATGCGGTTTATTTTTCTTTCAGCAGATTGACATTATGGGCCGCCAGCGCCGCAAGGTTAATAATTTCCGAGGCATAGGAGCCCATCGGAATCACCTGCACCGAATGGGTAAGCCCGACCAGCATCGGGCCGATTACCGTGCCCCCGCCCAGCTCGCGCATCAGCTTGGTCGAAATATGGGCCGAATGCATCCCCGGCATGATCAGGATATTGGCTGGCCCCGACAGGCGGCAGAAGGGATAGGATTTCATGATCTCGGGGTTGAGGGCAACACCGGCATGCATTTCACCGTCATATTCAAAATCAACCTCCTGTCTGTCAAGGACCGCCACCGCCTCGCGCGAGGTGGTCGCCAGTATGCCGCCCGTCGGATTGCCAAAATTGCTGTAGGACATGAAGGCAACCCGGGGTTCAATACCGAAATGACGCACCGCATTGGCCGCATGAATGGCGATTTCGGCCATTTCTTCCGCTGTCGGCATCTCGGTGACGGCAGTATCGGCAACGAAAATCGTCCGGCCATCCTTGATCACAATTGACAGGCCCAAAGCACGGCAGTCCGGCAGCGGATCGATCACTTTCATGATATTGTCAAGAGCGATGGCATAGTGGCGGTTATGCCCCGTCACCATGGCGTCGGCGTCACCCAGGGCCAGCATACAGGCGCCGAAAATATTACGGTCGGTGCGGACAAGGCGCAGACAGTCGCGAAAGATATAGCCCTTGCGCTGTAATTTGCCAAACAGGAATTCAGCATATTTCGTGGTTTTATCGCTGCTTCTGCCATGATGGATTTCCAGGGTGTCATTGCGGTCGCGGCCAATATGTTCGAGATGATCACGGATCTTCTCCTCATGGCCGATCAGCACTGCATGGCCATAGCCATTCTGCTCAAAGCCGAGCGCGGCCCGGAGCACGGTTTCCTCGTCGGCCTCGGTAAACACCACCCGCTTCGGATCACTGTCAAGCTGGTCATAAATCATTTGCAGGGTGCCAGCGGTCGGATTGAGCCGCGCGGTCAGCTGATTGCGATAGGCCTTCATATCGATAATCGGCATTCTGGCGACGCCGCTTTTGATCGCGGCCTCGGCAACGGCGGGCGAGATGGCACTGATCAGGCGCGGGTCAAACGGCACCGGAATAATATAGTCCGGACCATATTTCGGGTGACCACCGCTATAGGCGGCGGCGACTTCATCGGGAACATCCTGCCGGGCGAGGTCGGCAATGGCCAGAGCGGCGGCAATTTTCATCTCGTCATTGATGGTCGAGGCCCGGACATCAAGCGCCCCGCGGAAGATATAGGGAAAACCCAGCACATTATTGACCTGATTGGGGTAATCGGCACGCCCGGTGGCAATGATGGCATCGGACCGGGCGGCTTTTACCGCCTCCGGGGTAATTTCAGGATCAGGATTGGCCATGGCAAAAATAATCGGCTTGTCGGCCATGCTTTTGACCATATCCTGACTGACCGCGCCCTTGACCGACAGGCCGAGAAAGATATCCGCGCCGACCAGCGCCTGCTCAAGGCTGCGGTGAGGGGTCGACACAGCATGGGCGGATTTCCACTGGTTCATACCGTTTTCGCGCCCCTGATAAATCACCCCCTTGCTGTCACACATAATGACATTGTCATGGGGAACCCCCATCGCCTTGACCAGTTCGGTACAGGCAATAGCCGCCGCCCCGGCACCATTGACCACCAGCCGGACATTTTTTATATCGCGCCCGGTAAGGTCGATGGCGTTGATAATGCCGGCGGCGGTGATGATGGCGGTGCCGTGCTGGTCATCATGGAAGACCGGAATATCCATTTTCTCGCGCAGGGCCTGTTCGATGATAAAACATTCCGGTGCCTTGATATCCTCAAGGTTGATGCCGCCAAAGGTCGGGCCGAGCAGTTTGACACAATTGATAAACTCGTCGACATCCGCGGTATCGACCTCAAGATCAATACCGTCTATATCGGCAAAACGCTTGAACAATACCGCCTTGCCTTCCATGACCGGTTTTGCCGCCAGCGCACCAAGGTTACCAAGGCCGAGAATGGCGGACCCATTGGTGATGATGGCGACAAGATTACCCTTTGAGGTATAGTCATAGGCCATATTGGCATGGTCCGCGATCGCCAGCACCGGGGCGGCAACCCCGGGCGAATAAGCCAGCGACAGATCGCGCTGGGTTGCCATCGGTTTGGTCGCGCGGATTTCAAGCTTTCCCGGTCGTCCGGTGGCATGATAATGCAGGGCTTCGTTGTCGCTAAAACCACCATTGCTGTCACTCATTATCCTGGTCTTTCTGTTTTTATGTCCTGACCCCGCGCGGGAATAATTGCTTTCCCGCGGCGGAGAAGATAAAGTATATCCAGTATGGCACCCGCAGTATTTTTGGGGAAATTAAAAAAATACCCGCCGCCAAAATAAATAATATTACTTCAAAGATATATATATTGTAATTATATTAAATGTAAACACTAAAAAACTTTATTAATATTCTAAAGTTGATCAATTTATGACCGATACCCAGACGACAATAAAAAACAGCCGACAAAAATCCAAAGCTGATTCTGCCATTACCCCGATGATGGTGCAATATCTGGAATTAAAGCAGAAACATGCCGACTATCTGTTATTTTACCGGATGGGTGATTTCTATGAATTATTTTTTGATGATGCGGTCAGGGCGTCAGCCGCGCTCGATATAACCCTTACCCGGCGCGGCAAGCATGACGGTGCCGATATTCCGATGTGCGGAGTGCCGGTCCATGCCGCCGAAAATTACCTGTCCAGGCTGATTAAGCGTGGATTCAAGGTTGCGGTGTGCGAGCAGATGGAGAAGCCGGCGCTGGCGAAAAAACGCGGGGCGAAATCGGTGGTCAAACGCGATGTCGTCCGGCTGGTAACCCCGGGCACGATTACCGAGGAAAATCTGCTTACCGCGCGCCAGCATAATTTTCTTGCCGCCCTCGCCCGCTCTCAGGATTATTTTGCGCTGGCGTGGCTTGACATGTCAACCGGGGATTTTCTGGTAACGACAGTCAACCTTGCCGATCTGGATGCCGAGCTGTCACGGATAGCGGCCGGGGAGCTTATTGTATCGGCACCGCTGCTGGCTGCGGCTGATCTTGATGATATTCTCGGTGACTGGCAGTCGATATTGAGTCTGGTTGACAGCAGCAATTTTGACAGCATCGGCGCTGAACAAGCTCTGAAAACACTTTATGGGGTCACTTTCCTTGAGGGGATCGGCCGTTTCAGCCGGGCGGAATTGTCCGCCTGCGGGGCGCTGGTGGCGTATCTTGCGGAAACCCAGAAGGGCAAGCTGCCGCGGCTTGGCTTTCCGGTCCGGGTTGGCCGCAACAATAATATGATGATTGACAGCGCGACCCGGCGCCATCTGGAACTGACCCATACGCTGGCAGGAAGCCGTAAAGGCAGCCTGCTTGACACCATCGACCGGACGGTGACCGGTGCCGGGGGCCGCTTGCTGAACAGCCGTCTGAATGCGCCGCTGATGGCACCAAAAGTCATAAACCGGCGGCTTGACCTGCTGGCTTATTTTCACCGCCATGAAGGGTTTCGCCGTCAAATCCGGGCGTTGTTGAAACACTGCCCCGATCTGGAGCGGGCGCTGTCGCGACTGTCATTGGGCCGGGGCGGCCCGCGTGATCTGGCGGCAGTGCGGGATGGCTTGCAACAGGCGACAGAGATCAGGCTGCTGTTCCAGAACCGCCGCGGGATGGCGGAAAATGAGCTGATCGGCCATCCGGATGATATTGACCTGATAATGGAAAATACCGGAAATCACCAGCAGACCATTGATCTGCTGAGTCAGGCGCTGGCGGATGATTTGCCGACCATCATCCGTGACGGTAATTTTATTGCGCCGGGCTATCATGCCGCCCTTGATGAATTTCGGACCCTGTCACGGGAAAGCAAACGTCTGATCATGGCGCTGGAGGTAAAATACCGGGAAACAGCTGGCGTTACTGGTCTTAAAATCAAATATAATAATGTGCTGGGCTATTTTATCGAGGTTACGGCGCTGCATGCCGACAAGCTGATGACCGCGCCGCTCAATCAGGAATTTATCCATCGCCAGACGCTGGCCAATGTGGTGCGCTTTAACAGCAGTGAGCTTGCGGGGCTGGCTGGCCGCATCGGACAGGCCGCCGACCGGGCGCTGGTGCTGGAACATGAAATATTTGAGCAGTTGGTTGAGGCGGTACTGAAAGACGGGCAGGCCATCAGCCGGGCCGCCCATGCGCTGGCGCGGCTTGATGTGGCGACGGCACTGGCGGAGCTTGCGGCGGAGCAGAATTATACCCGGCCACAGGTCGATGACAGTCTGGCTTTCGCGATCGAAAATGGCCGTCATCCGGTGGTTGAGGCAGCCCTGAACAAGGCGGTAGTGGACAAGGCGCTAGTGGACAAGGCGGGTCATTTTGTCGCCAATGACTGTGATCTTGGGCCCGGTCATCGCCTGTGGCTGATCACCGGACCAAACATGGCCGGCAAAAGCACTTTTCTGCGCCAGAACGCCCTGATTGCGGTGATGGCGCAAATGGGCAGTTTTGTCCCGGCGAACGCGGCTCATATCGGGATTGTTGACCGGTTGTTCAGCCGGGTCGGGGCGTCGGATGATCTGGCGCGGGGCCGGTCAACCTTTATGGTGGAGATGGTTGAAACTGCGGCGATCCTCAACCAGTCAACCGCCAGCTCGTTGGTAATACTGGACGAAATTGGCCGTGGGACCGCGACCTATGACGGCCTGTCGATTGCGTGGGCGGCGGTCGAGCATCTGCATGAGGTCAATCGCTGCCGAACCCTGTTTGCCACCCATTATCACGAGATGACCGCGCTGTCGGCACAGCTCGATAATCTGGCGCTGCATTTTATCAAGGTCAGAGACTGGCACGGCGAGATTATTTTCTTGCACGAGGTCGCGGCCGGGGCGGCGGACCGGTCATATGGTATTCAGGTCGCCAGACTGGCCGGGCTGCCTAAAATAGTTATTGAGCGCGCGGCCCGGCTATTGCACCGTCTTGAACAGGGCGCGGGCGCGGGTCAGATGGATGATATTATCGATGATCTGCCGCTGTTTTCCGCCCTGAAGCTAAAGAATACCCCGCAGCAGATTGACCAAAACAGTGCCGCCGCAAAAATTAACACTGAATTATCTGCCCTCAACCCCGATGAGCTTGCCCCCAGAGCGGCGCTGGATATTCTCTATAGATTGAAAAAGATACAACAGGATGGTTAAGGTAAAACAACACCGGCAGATATTTAATCGCAAGGATTTCACGGTCCGGCTTGAGACGCTCCAACGGGATTTTTCGCCGTCGACGATTCGTCCGGCCATGCTGGCGCTGTTCAAGGAATATTACCGCAAGGGGTTTGAAGACATCCGTCAGCGCTGTGAAAATGGTGAAAATGGCAAGACGCTGGTCATTGCCCAGAGCTTTCTTACCGATGAAATTATCATTCATCTCTATCGGGTGACGACGGAATTTATCCTGCCCGAACATAACAGAACCTTGAGCGAACGCCTGAGTCTGGTCGCGATTGGCGGCTATGGCCGCGCAGACATGGCGCCGTATTCGGATGTGGATCTGTTGTTCCTGCTGCCCTACAAGCAAACCCCGTGGGGCGAACAGGTGGTCGAATATATGCTTTATATGCTGTGGGATATTGGCCTGAAGGTCGGCCATGCGGTCCGCACCATTCCCGAATCCATCCGGCTGTCAAAACAGGATATGACCATTCGCACCTCGCTGCTGGAATCGCGCTATATCTGTGCGGACGAGGCATTATATCAGGAATTTCTGAGCCGCTATAACAAGGAGGTCATTGCCAAAAGCGGGCCGGAATTTGTCGAGAAGAAGCTGGCCGAACGCGATACCCGCCATATCCGGCTGGGCCAGACCCGCTATCTGGTCGAACCCAATATCAAGGAGGGCAAGGGTGGCCTGCGCGACCTGCAGACCCTCTACTGGATTTCCAAATATTTATACGGCGTTGACAGTGTGTCGGAGGTGGTGGAAAAGGGCGTTTTTTCCCGCCGGGATTATCGCCAGTTCCAAAAGGCCTATAATTTTCTGACTACAGTCCGGTGCCACCTGCATTATATTTCGGACCGGGCGGAGGAGCGGATCACCTTCGGCGTGCAGAAAATACTCGCCGACCGGCTTGGCTATGCCGATCGCCCCGGGCAATTCGGGGTTGAACGTTTTATGAAGCATTTCTTCCTGACCGCCAAGACCGTCGGCGACCTCACCCGGATCTATTGCGCTTATCTTGAAGATAAACACAGGCGCAAACCCCGGCTCCGGATGCCCAAATTCGGCCTGCGCAACCGCAATATCGGTATTTTCCCGGTTGAGGGCAGCCGGATCTCCCTGACGACATCCCGGGATATCCGGACTGATCCGGTTAATCTGATCCGGATTTTCCATGTTGCCCAGCAGCATAATCTGGATATTCACCCACGCGCCCTGCGCCGTATCCGCCATAATCTGAAACTGATTGACCGCCATCTGCAGAATAATCCGGAGGCCAACCGGCTGTTCCTTGAAATTCTCACCTTTAAAAAAGGCCCGGGGTTCGTGTTGCGCCTGATGAATGACTCCGGGGTATTGGGCCGGTTTATTCCCGATTTTGGCCGGGTGGTCGCCCAGATGCAATATGATATGTATCATGCCTATACTGTTGATGAACATACCATCCGCGCGCTTGAACTGCTGTCCGAACTGGAGCAGGGCAAACTCGCACAGGATCACCCGCTGTCCGACGGCATCGTCCATAAACTGCTGTCACGGGAGGTGCTGTATGTGGCGGTGATGCTGCATGATATTGCCAAGGGCCGTAAATGCGATCATTCGGTGGTGGGCGAACAGGTGGCAAAGAAATTATGCCCGCGGCTTGGCCTGTCACCGGCCGAGACCGAGACCGTCGGCTGGCTGGTGCGCAACCATCTGATGATGACCCATGCGGCCTTTAAACGCGATCTGAATGATTTCAGAACCATTGAAAATTTCTGCCGGATTGTTCAAAGCCCGGAACGGCTGCGGTTGCTGCTGATTCTGACGGTGGTTGATACCCGTGCGGTCGGTCCCAAAATCTGGAATGGCTGGAAGGGGCAACTGCTCAGAGAGCTTTATTATCAGGCGGAGGAATATCTGCTTGGCGGCCATATTGATCGTGATAATAACCAGCGGATAGTGGCGG
>JAADGA010000266.1 GCA_013152615.1 Alphaproteobacteria bacterium | reverse complement strand
AATGGTCACGCCGCGTTCCCTGGAGAGTTTTATGAGAAGCTCCCAGAAGCGGTCCCTGGCCACCGGATCAACGCCTGATGTGGGCTCGTCGAGGATCAATATCTCGGGCGCATGTATGGTGGCCACGGCTAATGAGAGGCGCTGGCGGATACCCAGCGGCAAACGCTCGGTCTGATCATCCATAACGTCATTCAGGTCGAACCAGTCCGCCATTTCCTTCACCCGTAACGGGATATCCGCAGCGGCCAGGTCAAAGAGACGAGCATGCATATCCAGATTCTGCCGGACGGTCAACTCGCCATACAGCGAGAAATTCTGCGACATGTAGCCGATGCGCTTCTTGATTCCGATACTCCCGGTTTCCACGGAGCTGCCGAAGATGTGGGCATCTCCATGCGTCGGGGGCAGAAGACCGGTGAGCATTTTCATGGTCGTGGTCTTTCCGCAGCCGTTTGATCCCACAAAACCGAATATCTCTCCTTTGGGTATGGTGAAGGAAACGTCGTCAACGGCCGTGAAGTCTCCGAATTTCTTGGAGAGGTGACTGGCCGTAATAGCGGATTCGTCATCGGACGGTATCCTGGGAGGTGTCGAGAAAGTTCGATGGCCATAGCGCATCTTTTCGGGCAGCATGGCGATGTATGCATCTTCTATGGTCTTTTTTCCCGTCCTTGACTTTAACTCTTCCGGCGTACCCGCGGCAAGAACCCGGCCCCCTTCCATCATGACCAGCCAGTCGAGGTGTTCGGCCTCCTCCATGTATGCTGTTGCAATGAGAATACTCATGCCTGCATGATGGCGGCTCATATCCTTGACGAGTTCCCGGAACTGACGCCGGGACAGGGGATCAACGCCTGTCGTCGGCTCGTCCATGATCAGCACTTCCGGGCTGTGAATCAGGGCGCAGCACAGCCCCAGTTTCTGCTTCATGCCGCCCGAGAGCTGGCACACGGGACGATCTGCAAAGGGCGCGAGATCAGTGGCGATAAGGAGCCGCTCGATGCTCGCCTGTCTTTCCTTGCGTGTGAACCCAAAAATGCGTCCGAAGAAGTCTATATTCTCGTACACCGAAAGTGTTTCATAAAGATTCTGCCCTAGCCCCTGCGGTATGTAGGCGATTCTGGAACAGACATCATTGCGGTGGATACCGGAGCGCATATCGCCGTCCAGAACATGGACATTTCCTGTCTGGATTTTTCTCTGACCGGCAATGATACCAAGAAGAGTCGATTTGCCAACGCCATCCGGCCCGAGGAAACCCGCCTGGCACCCGGCAGGAATCCGGAGATCAATCGTGTCCAGGGCGAGCGCCCTGCCGTACCGGTGCTGAAGCCCTTTGATATCCGCAATGGTCTCACGGGGAACTATGCGGTCATTTGGTAAGATCCGGCCATTTGGCATTCGGCTTGAAACGGATATACGCAACGCCGGGCATGCCCGGCTTTAAGCGAGGGTCGTCATACGCCTTAAGCCTGACCTTGGTCCGGAAGACAAGCTTCAGCCGTTCTTCCGGCGCTTCCACCTCTTTTGGGGTGAACTGCGCTTTTTCCGATACATAGGTTACTTTTGCGGGAAAAGGCTTATCCGGCATGGCGTCAAGAACTACTTTTGCATCGGCGTTAATGGGGACTGCCCCGGCGGTACGTTCCGGCAGATATATATTCATATAAACATCCGTGGGGTCTATGATGGTCAGAACTTTACCGCCTGCCGGCAGAACCTCGCCCGGCTCGGCAAGACGGGAAAGGACCGGCCCCGCAATGGGGCTTTTCAGCATGCAGTCATTGATATCCGATTTCCACACATCCGTCCGGGCGACCGCCGCGGCTATGGCATCGTCGGCCTCGGCAACAGCTGCCCGGGAGGCCGCATACTCGGCGCCAAGCATCTGTTTGGTTGTCTGATTACGATCATACTGCTGTTGCGTCGCAGCGCCCTTGGCAAGGAGCGCCTTTGTCCGGTGGAATTCCCTGGCCGCCAGATCGAGCTTCAGGCGGACCGCCTCAGCTCTGGACAAGGCCGCCTTTCGTGCCTGCTTTACCCGTGAAACCCCGGCTTCAGCTTGTCGCAGCCGTGCCTCAAGAGTAGTTGTATCCATCCGGGCCACGATCTGATTCCTGTTCACAAAATCGCCCTCTTTTACAAGGACTTCAGTCAGACGGCCGGCCAGCTTTGTCGCGATATCGAACTCGGTGGCTTCCAGACGGCCATTGCCCTCGGCAAAGCCTTCAGGCAGTTTATTCCCGTCCTCCCCGGAGAAAATGTGATAAAACAGGGTGCCTGCCAGGATGATAAGACCACATGTCAGGACTGTTCTTATAAAAACCCGCCTCTTATTGACCATCGGTGCCCCTTATTTATGAGATCATTGATTATTGTATTAAAAAAAGGTGTCAGGGCATTCTGATTCTTTGTATAGCATTAATATTATTTTGTTTCAATTATTCAATTTGGTCCGGCCAGGATTCCTTTCATATACTATGCGCTGTTTTAATAATACCGTACAAGCCTTGCGGCCGGAACTCCGAGATAAAAGAGTGTGGAGAGGACAAGGTTTTGCAGGGTGGTAAATATAATGCCCCTGGATTCCCATCTCCTTGGTGAAGTCATGACGGGCTTTTTAACTATATCGATCAACAGGCCCCGCTGCCGTATCCTCTGCATGAGTTCTATATCCTCCATCAACGGGATGGGGGCATAGCCTCCCATTCTCTTAAACAGGCGCGTGCGGATAAAAATCGCCTGGTCCCCATATGGGATGCGGGTCAGCCTGGATCTGAGAGATGCGGCATACCCGATCAATTTAAGGGCTTTTTTGTCTGATGCAATGCCCAGGTCAAAAGAACCTGCCGCAATGTGCGGCCGGGACAGGGCCGTGCGGATCGATTCAAATGCCTTTTCAGGCAGGATTGTATCGGCATGAATGAATATCAGAACAAGTCCGGTTGCAAGGGCCGCGCCATGGTTCATCTGCGCACCCCGGCCCGGGGGTCCGGTGCAGGTTATTATACCGTCCGGTTCAATGGCGTTTATGGTCATGCCGGATTTATCTCCGTCCGATACGATTATCTCATGGGAAAAGCCAAAAGCCCTTGACCTGATATGAGAGATTGCGGAGTTGATAATTTCAGCCTCATTTAACACCGGTATAACTATGGAAAACTCAGGTATCATTCAGGTCTGGCCGGCATCATTTCTATATCCCCGTAATACGAAACAGCCGAGCTGTTTGTGTTATCCGTATCGGTCATGATGGCTATTCCCGAAACCAGGGGGGGCTTTTTTCCAAAGGCCTTTTTATAGTCATTGTATATATTGCGTGTCTCGGTTATCCATTTGCCGAGTTTTTTATTTCCGCTTTC
>JAADGA010000265.1 GCA_013152615.1 Alphaproteobacteria bacterium | reverse complement strand
TAGAATAACAAGCCGCCGGTTAATATTCCGAGCGCGACATTGCCGCGGCGTCCACGATGATATCCGCCGTATCTGTAACGCCTGTGGTCGTAACGCCGACGTTCGTAACGTCTGTCATTATCGTAATGCCGGTTATAATTATAGTGACGATATCTGCTGTCGTCATTATCCCTGCGCCCGGCCATCGCCCGGGTCATCGGGGCCAATATCAGGGCGGCCAGCCCGAGAGCCACTATAGCTGTTTTCAACATATGGCTGGATTTATGCATTTTCTCGCTCTTTCGGTTATTTGTGCAGTTTAGCTATATTCTGTAACCACTATATGGATCTCAAGCTGAATGATGGATGAACGGATAGCCAAATCTCTCTCACCTGCCATGATCAACGATCGTCGGATAGACTATCGCCAGAAATTTTTCCGGAGATAAAAACCGGACCAGCATATCGTGAAAATCCTGCAAATTCTGTTTATCGGCCAGCGGCCCGTGACCCGGTCTGACCACAAGAAAAAACAGTTAGAGACAGTAATGGTGCTATGAAAAATACAATAAAACGACTCATGAAATTTTCCTTAGCTCCGGATTTATGGTGAGGAGAGTATCTATTCGGTGAAAGACATCCTCAAACATTGCCGTTGTCAGTCGGCGGGTGTTAATGTTGTAACGCGAACAATGATAGCTGTCGATCAGGGTAATAGCGGAATCTTCGTCCAACAGGTGTGTGGCACCGTGGGCAAAACGGCAGGCGGATTTCTTTTTGCCGTAGCTGGTCAGGACAGCATTATGCGCCACCAGTCCAAGGGCCAGAATTATTTTCAGACGGGGCAGGTTGCTGATCTGGTTAATCAGGAAGGGCCGACAGTTATGTTCCTCGGCGGCAATGGTTTTATTCTGCGGCGGGACACAACGTACTGCGTTGGTGATCAGGGTGTCTTTAAGTATCAGAGTATCACCGGCTATCAGGGTGTCGTCAGCTATCAGGGTATCACCGGTGCCGGTGCGGTCATAGCCGGTGGCGCGGCCAAATTTTGTCAGGGCAGCGAACAGAAAATTACCGGCGAAATCTCCGGTAAAGGGTTGGGCGGTTCGATTGGCCCCTTTCAGGCCGGGGGCGAGTCCGACAATCAGCAGTTCGGGATCACTTTCGCCCAATGACGGTACCGGATTATTGTGAAAATCAGGATATTTTTTCCGGTTTTCCGTACGAAAGGCAACCAGTCGCGGACACAGGGCGCAATCCTGCGGGGCATCATATGGCAGCGTGGTGACAGCCATTAGCGCTCCCCCGGGGTATTATGCTATTCGCCTGCCGGACTGCGGGTAGCGGCGGCGCCCTGAAAATTGCAATTGCCCGGGTCCCGGCCAAATTCCTGATACATATCAGAAAGTTCAACAAAAACATCTGCCTGTCGTCTGAGTTCATCGGCAATCATCGGCGGGACTGTTCTGGTGCTGCTGACGACGGTGACCCGGACCCCCCGGCGCTGGATCACCTCAACCAGACGTCTGAAATCACCATCCCCGGAAAACAGCACCATATGATCAACATGTTCGGTCATGCCCATCATATCTATCGCCAGTTCCATATCCATATTGCCCTTGATTTTCTTTTCCCCCTTGCTGTCGGTAAATTCCTTGGTCGGTTTGGTGACCAGAGTATAGCCATTATAATCCAGCCAGTCGACCAGCGGCCGCAGCGGGGAATATTCCTGATCTTCCAGCAGCGCGGTGTAATAATTGGCCCTGAGCAACAGGCCATTTTTGGCGAAAAAACTACGTAACCGTTTGTAGTCAATATCGAAATTTAATGATTTCGCCGTGGCAAACAGGTTCGAGCCATCAATGAACAGCGCCAGTTTCTCATTAGGGTGAAAATACATAATAAAATATCCTCAAAAAATAAATTAACTATAAGTGCATTATAACATATTTTTATGATTTTTGATCATATAGTAATTTTTTTGGAAAATGTAATGATTGTTGTTGGTCTGGGCAGTAATTTAACCGGTGAAATGTTTGACAGCCCGCGGGCAGTGCTGGCGGCGGCGCTTGATGCAATGCCCGCCTGTGGGATAAGGGTGAAGAAACTGTCACGTTTTTACCAATCCGCGCCGGTGCCAAAGTCGGACCAGCCGTGGTTTGTCAATGCGGTGGCTGCGGTTGAAACCGGATTATCGGCCAAGGCGTTGCTGCAGGCCTTGCACGGGATAGAGGCCGGACTTGGCCGTAAGCGCCGGGTGCGGTGGGAAGCGCGGATTATTGATCTGGACATCATCGCCTATCATGATCAGGTCATGCCGCCATCCCGGCAGTGGCAGCAACAGAAAGATGATGTGAGCCAGCGTGAACTCATTATTCCCCACCCCCGGCTGGACCAAAGGCTTTTCGTGCTGAGGCCGCTGAGGGACATCTGTTCAGACTGGGTTCACCCGGTAACAGGCGAAAATGTCGCCACCCTGATCAAGGCGGTGGAAAATACGGCAGAACAGTCTTTACAGACCATAATTTGAGTTGTATAAGCCGCATCTGGAATGATGTCTGCCTGTGCGGACTTTTTTTTGCTGGAGAAGATATAGCATGGCCCGTGTTACCGTTGAAGATTGCGTTGATAAAGTCCCGAACCGGTTTGAGCTGGTACTGCTTGCGGCCCAGAGGGCGCGGCAGATTGCATCCGGAGCGCCGATACTGGTGGAACGGGACAATGATAAAAATCCGGTGGTTGCGCTCAGGGAACTGGCGGATGAGCAGCTTACTGCCGAAAGTTTACGGGAATCGCTTATTCACGGGCTACAGAAAAATATCGAGGTCGATGAACCGGAAGAAGATGATATTTCACTGTTGCTGGCAGGCCGCAAGCTGGAGGAAACCCAGCAGGAGGTTACCGCGGAAAGTCTGGCCAAGGTATCTGCGGAAATGAAGGCAGAGGCCATATTTTCCAAGATTACCAAGCAGGGAACGGAAAATAGCGAAACCGAATAAATTTTTATTTATTTTGAAAAATACCGGGACCTGCAGTGTAATATACTGGAGGTCTTTTTTTTGCCGGTTTCCGGTTATATATTACCGGTTATATATTATCAGGGAATAGCCGATATTTCTTCATCTGAAGGGAATGTAATGCTTTGATCAGACAGTATGAACTTGTCGAGCGGGTCCGGGACTATGATCCCGACATTAATGAGAACCTGTTGAACCGGGCCTATGTCTTCTCAATGAAGGTGCATGGCAAGCAGAAGCGGGCCAGTGGTGACCCGTATTTCTCCCACCCGCTTGAAGTGGCCGGTATCCTCACTCATATGAAAATGGACAGCGATACCATTATTACCGCCCTGTTGCATGATACCATCGAAGACACCATCGCCACCCCTGAACAGATCGAGGAATTATTCGGCGCCAATGTTGCCAGAATGGTTGACGGGGTGACCAAATTATCCGAACTCACCTACTCATCGGAAAGTGCCAAACAGGCGGATAATTTTCGTAAATTCCTGCTGGCGATGTCTCATGATATCCGGGTGTTGCTGGTGAAGCTGGCCGACAGGCTGCATAATATGCGCACATTGACCCACATTAAAAAGCTGGAAAAACGGGTGCGCATTGCCCGCGAAACCCTTGATATATATGCCCCGCTTGCGGAACGCATCGGTATGCAGGAGGTCAAGGAGGAACTGGAAGCTCTGGCTTTTCCGCATGTTTATCCGAGCGCTTATGAATCAATCCTGAAACGGATGGATCAAATCCACGCCAACACCGAGGGCATCAAGGACACCGTGATTGCCGAGCTTGAACGCCTGTTGGCAGATGCCGGCATTGAAGCGGAGGTCTTTGGCCGTGAAAAGCGGCTCTATTCGATTTGGCGCAAAATGACTTACCGTCATGTCAGCCTTGATGATCAGGCGGATATTATCGCTTTTCGCATCATTGTTGATGATGCTGAAACCTGCTACCGGGTTCTCGGGGTGGTCCATGGCCAGTGGCAGGCGATTCCGGGGCTGATCAAGGACTATATTTCGATGCCGAAACCCAATGGCTATCAGTCCTTTCATACCGCGGTGCTCGGTCCGGGGAAAAAACGTATCGAGATCCAGATCAGATCGTCGGAGATGGATGCGGTCGCCGAACAGGGGGTGGCGGCCCACTGGATTTATAAACAGCATAGTTCCGAGACCGAGGGCGCGCAGTATAAATGGCTCCGGGACCTGCTGGAGATCATGGAGCATGCCGACAGCCCGGACGAGTTTCTTGAGCATACCAGACTGGCGATGTATCAGAATCAGGTATTCTGCTTTACCCCCAAAGGGATGCTGGTCAATTTGCCCCAGGGGTCCACGGTGGTCGATTTTGCCTATGCGGTTCATACCGAAGTCGGCGACAGCTGTGTTGGCGGCAAGGTAAATGGTCATCCGGTGCCGCTGCGTACCCGTCTGGTCAATGGTGATCAGGTCGAGATTCTGCGGTCAACGGCCCAGCAACCGTCTCCCAACTGGCTCGGCTTTGTCATCACCGGCAAGGCCAAGGCGGCGATTCGCCGCTTTATCAGTCACAAGAAAAAGCAGGAATATCAGGCTCTTGGCAAAAGTCTGCTCGAACGGGCCTTCAAGCTTGAGGATCGTGAATTTAACGACAAGGCACTGACACTCTGTGCGAAAAAGCTTCAGCTTGGCACCATTACGGAAATTTATGAACAGGTGGGCAAGGGCGAATTGTCCGACCGCAAAATACTGGAAACCATATATCCCGGTATCAAGCTGAACGGCCATTATTCTTTTCCGCTGCCTAAAATGATTGATACCGGTCTCAATCACAAGGGCGGCGATCATCAGATTCCAATCCGGGGGCTTACGCCGGGTCTCGCGGTTCATATGTCTGATTGCTGTCATCCGATCATGGGTGACAGGATTGTTGGCATTGTTACCACCGGCAAGGGAATTATGGTGCATACCATTGATTGCGAAGCCCTTGATGTCTATAGCGATACTCCGGAATCATGGCTTGACCTGTCGTGGCTGGTCCCGGAAGACAAGAACAGTATTTTCCTCAGCCGGATTGAAGTTCTGCTGGAACATTTTCCGGGTGCGCTGGCGGTTGTGCTGAATGTTGTCGCCCGGGAAAAGGGCAATATCAGCAATATAAAATTTATTGAACGGGCGCCGGAATTATTCAGGATAACGCTTGATATTGAGGTCAGGGATGTTAAACATCTCACCAGTATTATTGCGGCCCTGAGAGTGAATGAGCGGGTAAGCTCGGTCGAGAGGGCCTTCAGGTAATTTGATATGAAGGGTGAGATAAAATAATGAACCGTGATGAAGTCCTGCGCTATTTTACCGATGCAGACGCCCTGCTTGAGGGCCATTTCATCCTGTCCTCCGGGCTTCACGCGGCGCGTTACCTGCAATGCGCCCGGGTATTGATGGACCCGGTGGCTGCGGCAAAATTATGCCGGGGTCTGGTTGACAAAATCACGGCACAACTGGAGGTCAGGATTGATCTTGTGGTTTCACCGGCGATGGGCGGGGTGGTGGTCGGCTATGAAATGGCCCGCCAACTCGGCGTTAAATCCATCTTTACGGAAAGGGTTGACGGTGCATTAACCTTGCGCCGGGGATTCGAAATACCGCCGGGGGCGCGGATATTAATGGCCGAAGATATTGTTACCACCGGCCTGTCATCACGCGAATGTATCCGGCTAATCACCGATTACGGCGGCGAGGTTGTGGCCGCAAGCTGTTTGATTGATCGCAGCAATGGCACCGCCAATGTCGGAGTGCCGCTGGTGTCACTGGCACAATTGGACATAGCGGTTTATGCCCCGGACGAGTTGCCGGCGGATCTGGCGAGCCTTCCTGCGGTCAAACCCGGCAGCAGGGGATTAGAAAAGCAAGCCCCGGTCTGACGGGCCGATTAAAGGAGTGATGAGCTGTTCAAGCGCCGTAAAAGGAAACATGTTCTGGTCGCTGCCCGGGAGTATTTCTGGCCATCCTCCGGCTGGAAACGGGCGTTAAGCTATCTGCGTCACCGGTTGGTGCGGATTCCGGGAACCCCTTATGCGATTGCCGCCGGATTTGCCAGTGGGGCGGCGGTGTCCTTCACCCCTTTCCTTGGCTTTCATTTTCTGCTGGCAGCGCTGCTCGCCTGGATTATCGGCGGTAACATCCTGACCTCTGCCATGGGGACGGTGGTCGGTAATCCGTGGACTTTTCCGTTTATCCTGCCGTCAACATATTATTTCGGCAGCTGGATTATCGGTACGCCCACGACCAATAATTTTTTCGGGCAGGTTCATGACATGCTCGGCAAATACAGCCTGATGGATATTGTTGAATCGCCAATGGCGACCCTCGGCCCTTTTCTTCAGTCAACAATATTGCCAATGTTTGTCGGCGGGATGATTTTAGGAACCGTTGTCTGGTTCATATTCTACTGGACGCTGGAAAAGCTGGTCCGGGAATATAAACACCAGCGTTACTTAAAGCGCAACGCCGCGACCAAAAGACAACAGGCCAAAAAACAACAGACAACAGGCCAAAAGACAACAGGCCAAAAGACAACAGGAAAGGAATCCTGATGACCAGTGACAAAATCCGCCTCGGGGTGAATATTGATCATGTCGCCACCATTCGCAATGCCCGTGGCGGCTGCCATCCTGATCCGGTCAAGGCGGCGCTGGTCGCGGTTGAGGCCGGGGCGAACGGCATTACCGCCCATCTGCGTGAAGACCGGCGTCACATATCGGACCGGGACATAGATCTGCTGATGGCCCGGCTGTCCGTGCCGCTTAATCTTGAAATGGCGGCGACGGCGGAAATGCGGGATATTGCCCTTGACCACAAACCGGCTTCGGCGTGCATAGTCCCGGAAAAACGTCAGGAACTGACGACAGAGGGTGGCTTGGATGTCGCCGGGGGATATGATCATCTCGCCGGATATGTGACCGAATTGCGCGCGGCAAATATCAGCGTCAGCCTGTTTATCGACCCTGAAGAACAACAGATCAGGGCGGCAAAGAAAATTGGGGCCGACAAGGTGGAGCTTCATACCGGGGCCTATGCCGACACCACAGGCCGGGCGCGCGCCGCCGAACTTATGCGTCTGAAGCGCGGGGCGGAATTATGCCAGACGCTTGATCTTGAGGTTCATGCCGGCCATGGCCTGACCTATGATATCGTCGAGGATATCGCCGCCATTCCCCAGTTTACCGAATTTAACATTGGTCACTTTCTGATCGGCGAGGCGATTTTTACCGGTCTGGCTGACAGTATTCGCCGGATGAAAACCCTGATGGCTAACGGGCGGGACCGCTGTCGAAACGGGGCGATCTGATGCGGGTGATCGGTCTCGGCAATGATCTGGTTAATATCAAGCGGATTGAGCAATCCATCAGCCGCTATGGTGCGCGCTTCATTGACCGGATTTTCACCGCAGTTGAACAGAATTATTGTGACGGCAAGGCGACCCGTATCGCCAATTATGCCAAACGCTTTGCCGCCAAGGAGGCGTGCGCAAAAGCCCTTGGCACCGGCTTTGCCAACGGGGTGTTCTGGCGCGATGTCGGCGTTATTCAGGATATAAATGGCAAACCACAATTGTGGCTGACCGGGGGCGCCCTGACCAGATTGCGAGAAATCACCCCGAAGGGCACCGAAGCACAGATGGACCTCTCGCTGACGGATGATCTGCCGTGGGCGCAGGCGATCGTCCTGATTAGTGCTAATCCGGTTGATAATGCCTGAAAATTACCGTATTGATGATTTAGAACCAGAACAGGTTAACGATCAAAGAGTGAATGACATAAATGGCTGAAGTTAAAAGTGAACAAGTTGCGGCAGGTGTGCCTGAAGCGGAAAAAACAGAAAAGAAAGAGGAAAGCCTGATCAGTATCTTGATCTGGGCGCTGGTCATTGCCCTTGTTTTCAGAACATTCTTTTTTCAGCCGTTTAAAATTCCGTCAAAATCAATGATGGATAATCTGCTGGTCGGCGATTATCTGCTGGTGTCAAAAATGAGCTATGGCTACAGCCATTTTTCACTTCCGTTCAGCCCGGATCTGTTTTCCGGACGAATTTTTTCCAGCCCGGTAAAACGCGGTGACGTCGTCGTGTTCAGATTGCCGCGTGATCCCAGCATCTATTATATCAAGCGTATTATCGGACTGCCGGGCGATACTGTTCAGATGAAAAAAAGCCGGCTGTATCTGAATGGTAAAATTGTGCCGCGTACCCGTATCTCCGACTTTAAACTCAAGGATAAAACCGGCAAGGTCAGAATTTATCCGAGATACCGGGAAACCCTGCCGAGCGGCAAATCCTATACCACCCTTGATATGGGCTGGAATCCATTTAACCATGCGGATGACACCGATATCTTCCGGGTGCCGCAAGGCGATTATTTCGCCATGGGCGATAACCGGGATAATTCAGAGGACAGCCGGTTCAAGAGGAGTGTCGGTGTCGGCTATGTGCCTTTCGCCAACATCATTGGCCGGGCGGAAGTGATCTGGATGTCCTTTGACGACAATGCGCCGCTGTGGAAATTCTGGAAATGGTTCCCGAAACAACGGCGTGACCGCATATTTACGGCGATTAAATAAGTTGTCTGTTATGACCGGCACATCGGGACAATATAGCGATGTTTACCAAACCCTTGGCTATATATTTAAAGATGTGGAGCTGCTGCGCGAGGCTTTGACCCATCCAAGTCTTGAGGGCGGCAAGCAGTATCAGCGGCTTGAATTTGTTGGTGACCGCGTGCTTGGTCTGGTAATCGCGGAATGGCTGTTTGAGCAATATCCGGATGTGGATGAGGGCGGGCTTGCCAGTCGTCATACCAATATGGTGCGCAAGGAAACCCTGGCCGAGGTCGCCAAAGTGATGCAACTGCCGATCTTCATTCATATGGCCAAGAGTACCGAGGATAATGATGGTCGGAACAAGGCCACGATTCTTGCCGATGTCTGTGAGGCCGTGATCGGGGCGGTTAATCAGGACGGCGGCTATGGTGCCGCCCGCAAACTGGTGCGAAAATTCTGGCAGCACTATATCTCCCAGCCAGCCATCGCCCGGCGGGATGCGAAAACCCGGTTGCAGGAATGGGTGCAGGCCCGCCATATCCCAACGCCGGATTATGTGGTTACCGACCGTACCGGTCCCGCCCATGAGCCATTTTTTACCATTGAAGTCAGGGTTACGGATATGCCTCCCTATACAGGAAAAGGCCACTCCAAGCGTGAGGCGGAACAGAATGCCGCCGCCAGATTGCTCGAAAATTTAACCCGGGGACAGCAAAAAATATGAAAAATGATAACAGATGTTGCGGCTTTGTCGCCTTGCTCGGTGCGCCGAACGCCGGTAAATCAACCCTACTTAATTCTTTGGTCGGCAGCAAAATTTCTATTGTCACCCATAAGGTGCAGACGACCAGAAGCCGCTTTATCGGCATTGCGCTCCACCATAACTGCCAGCTGATTTTTATTGATACCCCGGGTATTTTTGCCCCCGGCAAGCGGCTGGAACGGGCGATGGTGTCGGCGGCATGGACCGGAGCCAGTGAGGCCGATGTGGTGGTGGTGATTGTCGATGCTGCCCGTATGCTTGATGATAACAGCCGCCGTATTATCGATGGCCTGAAGAAAAATAACCGGCAGGCAATTCTGGTTCTCAATAAAATTGATGTTATCCGCCGGGACAGTTTGCTTCAGTTATCGCAGCAGTTGAACGAGATTGGCGATTTTACCGAAACTCTGATGGTATCCGCGCTGAAAGGGGACGGTCTTGAGGATCTGAAAGCGGTCATCAGCCGACAACTGCCCCGCGGCCCGTGGCTCTATCCCGAAGACCAGATGACCGATATTACCGAACGGATGCTGGCGGCAGAGGTAACGCGAGAGAAATTCTTCCTGCGGCTGCATGAGGAACTGCCCTATGCGGCGACGGTAGAGACTGAAAGCTGGCAGGAAAAGAAAGACGGCAGTGTTCGGATCGAACAGGTAATTTATGTTGAACGGGACAGCCAGAAGGCGATTGTCATTGGCAAGGGCGGCCGCAGCCTGAAGGAAATTGGCAAAATGGCGCGGCTGGAGCTGGAAGAAATGCTCGACCGGCGGATTCATCTGTTTATTTTTGTCAAGGTCAGGAAAAACTGGTCCGAGGACAAGGAACGCTACCGCAATATGGGGCTGGACTGGGTTGAATAGGTTTTCTTTAAAAACCGGACTTCAGCCGGAATTTGGCCAGAATTCAGCCGGACTTCAGATTGATCGCCTCTGATCGGCAATATGATCCGCCAGTATTCTTATTTTTGCAGCGGCGGCAATAAGTCCCCCGTCGGTGTCGCTGATCCTGGCAATATCAAGACTGGCGTTGAGTGCTGTCAGACTTTTCAGGTCAGCAGGAACCTCCTGAATTGGGTCACAGGCTACTTTCGGGGTGATGTTCTGTTCACTCATATCTGATCCTTATAGCTTCTCTTGCCGACTGAGTATGACGGTTTAAGATAAACAAAGCATTAACTTTCCCGAAAAGGAATGGACGTTTTCTTGGTTACGGTTCTGAGCGAGAAATTGGATTTGATCTGCGATACGCCGGGCAGGGCGGTCAGGACATCCATATGCAGCCGTTCATAGTCGGCGGCATCGCCAACCACCACCCTGAGCAGGTAATCGGCGTCACCGCTCATCAGGTAGCATTCCATGATCTGGGGACATTCCCTGACCCTTATTTCAAATTCCGCCAGCTTTTCCTTGGTTTGTTTCTCGACGGTAACCTGGACAAAAACATTGTCCGGCAGTCCGGCGGCGGCTTGCTGAACCAGAGCGACGTAGCGATCTATCACCCCGTTATCTTCCAGTGATCTTACCCGGCGCAGACAGGCCGAAGGTGATAATCCGATCCGGTTTGCAAGATCGTTATTACTGATCCGTCCCTGATTCTGTAGCGAATCAAGGATGGCATGATCAATCTTATCCAGACTAATCTTTCGAAATTTATGTCTCATAAAAGCTATAATACGCAATTATATGCGAAGTTTCAAGGGATATACGCCTGTCTTTGCAAGGATATTCTCCCGGATTCCTGTTATATTCAAGCCAGTAACCATTCCCGGAATTTACAGAAAGATTTAGCGATGATTATCGGTGTGCCCAAAGAAATCAAGATTCATGAATATCGTGTTGGCCTGACCCCGGCGAGTGCGTCCGAATTTGTCCGCTGCGGTCACAGGGTAATAGTCGAAACCAATGCCGGGGCCGGAATTGGGATTGTGGACGCGGATTATCAGGCCGTGGGCGCAGAAATTATCGCAACCGCAGCGGAAATATTCGCTGAGGCCGAAATGATTGTCAAGGTCAAGGAACCGCAACTGGCTGAATGTGAGATGCTGACCGCAAATCATCTGCTCTATACCTATCTTCATCTGGCGGCAGACCCGGTTCAGACCGAGGCGCTGCTGACATCAGGCTGTACCGCGATTGCCTATGAAACCGTGACCAATGACGTCGGCGGTCTGCCGTTGCTGGCGCCGATGAGCGAGGTTGCCGGGCGGATGTCGATACAGGCCGGTGCCCATGCGCTGGAAAAAGAATGCGGGGGCCGGGGTATTCTGCTCGGCGGGGTTCCGGGGGTTGCGCCGGCAAAGGTAGTGATTATCGGTGGCGGCGTTTCGGGCATGAACGCGGCCGAAATGGCGGTTGGCATGGGGGCGAATGTTAGTGTTTTTGACCGTAATATTGATGTGTTGCGGCGCTTGGACAACCGGTTCCGGGGGGCGCTCAAGACCCGCTATTCCACCGGCCATGATCTCGAAAGCGCGGTGATTGAGGCTGATCTGGTGATCGGTGCGGTGCTGGTTGCCGGGGCGGCGGCACCAAAACTGGTCAGTGCCGATATGGTCAAACGGATGAAAGACGGGGCGGTGCTGGTCGATATTGCGATAGATCAGGGCGGCTGCTTTGAAAACTCCCACCCGACAACCCATGCCGACCCGACCTTTGTCATTGATGGCGTCGTCCATTATTGCGTTGCCAATATGCCGGGGGCGGTTGCCCGGACCTCGACCTTTGCCCTCAATAATGCCACTCTGCCTTTTGGTCTGGCACTCGCCAACAAGGGCTGGAAACAGGCGTGCCGGGATGACGTTCATCTGGCAAACGGCGTCAATATCTCCGACGGCCATGTCACCTGTGAAGCCGTCGCGACTGCCCTCGGCAAGCAATGCCGCCCACTGGAGCTATAAATAAAACCAATTTTCAATAATCCTTCCTTCGCTTAAAAAGAAGGGAGGTTTTTTTTGTCTTGACTTCATATTGTTCCATATGTACCCTTATCATACATGGTACATATGGAACATAGAGTTTTATGGAAATAATTATTGATATTGAAGACCCCGTCCCCTTGTTTGCCCAAGTGATGGAACAGATTAAAAAGGCGGTGCTTTCAGGCAAAAAGAACCCTGGTGAACCCTTGCCTTCGATCCGACAATTGGCGAATGATCTGGAATTAAACAATAAAACGGTGGCAAAAGCATATCGGCTTTTGGAGCGTGACGGTGTCATTCAAGCCCGGGGGTACCGGGGAACATTTATTCACCCTGATGCCAAAGCGAACAGCCGTGTTGATTTGACCGCGTGGGTATTAGAAGAATTAAACGAAACAATAGAAGCCCTCAGAGTTAAGGACGTCACCGATTCTGAAATCAGGATTGCTTTTACAAATATAATGAATAACCATGTAAATTAAGGAAAAAGCATGT
>JAADGA010000264.1 GCA_013152615.1 Alphaproteobacteria bacterium | reverse complement strand
CCGTTGGCGTAATAGTCGACTTCGTTGGCGGGATCAATGCGGCACAGCATGGTGATTTCCTTTGTCGTGCCGTCGGCGTAAGTAATTTTGACCGCGACATCCTGCCCGGGGCTGATGCCGTCCTTAATGCCGGTGATATCAAATGTCTCGGTGCCGACGAAATTCAGGCTATTACGGTCATCGCCATCCTTGAATTGCAGTGGCAGCACGCCCATACCAACCAGATTGGAGCGGTGAATCCGCTCATAGCTTTCCACCAGCACCGCCTTGACCCCCAAGAGGTTGACGCCCTTGGCCGCCCAGTCGCGGCTGGAGCCGGTGCCATATTCCTTGCCACCAACCACCACCAGCGCGGTGTTCGTTTGCTGATAACGCATGGCGGCGTCATAAATGCTGATCACCTCTGCGGACGGATAATGGGTAGTCCAGCCGCCCTCGGTCCCCGGAGCCATTAAATTGCGCAGGCGGATATTGGCAAAGGTGCCGCGCATCATCACCTCATGATTGCCGCGGCGTGAGCCATAGCTGTTAAAATCCTTGCGCGCAATGCCGTTATCCTGAAGATATTTACCGGCCGGACTATCCGGCTTGATCGCGCCTGCCGGGGAAATATGATCGGTGGTGATACTGTCGCCAAGCAGCGCCAGCACCCGCGCGCCGGTGATATTGGCAAAGCCGCCGTCAAGTTTTTTGGTCATGCCCTGAAAATAGGGTGGATGCTGAATATAGGTCGAGGTTTCGTCCCAGTCATAGGTTTCGCCGTCATCAACCTCAATCGCCTGCCACGCGGCGGTGCCGGCAAAAACATTGCGATAGCGGTCAATGAACATTTCACGATTAAGGCTGGCGGCGATCACCTCGGAAATCTGCTGATTGGTCGGCCAGATATCCTTCAGATAAACGTCATTGCCGTCCCGGTCCTGTGCCAATGGGGCGGTGGCAATATCAACGGTCATCGAACCGGCAATGGCATAGGCCACCACCAGTGGCGGTGACGCCAGATAATTGGCCTTGATATCCTGTGATATCCGGCCTTCAAAATTGCGGTTGCCGGACAGCACCGCCGTGCATACCAGATCATGGCTGTTGATGGCCTCGGAAATCGGCGCCGCCAATGGCCCGGAATTGCCGATACAGGTGGTGCAGCCATAACCGACCAGATTAAAGCCGAGGGCGTCGAGATGCTGCTGCAATCCGGCCTTGACCAGATATTCCGTCACCACCTGTGAGCCCGGGGCAAGTGAGGTCTTGACCCACGGTTTGCTGGTTAAGCCAAGCGCATGGGCATTTTTGGCGACCAGACCCGCCGCCACCAGCACCCCGGGATTGGAGGTATTGGTGCAGGAGGTGATCGCCGCAATCACCACATCGCCGTGACGAATACCGTGATCGCTACCAGCGACCTCAAAATCCGTGGCTTTTTCGGCGGTTTTGCCAAAATCGGCCAATACATTATCAAAGGCTGTGGCGGCATTTTTTAGCGCCACCCGGTCCTGAGGACGTTTTGGCCCGGAGATATTGGGCTCAATGGTGGAAATATCCAGCTCCAGCCGACTGCTATAGGCAGGCTCCGGCGACTGACTGTCAAGCCACATGCCCTGCTCTTTGGCATAGGCCTCGACCAGCGCGATATTCTCTTCACTGCGCCCGGTCAGCCGTAAAAAATCGAGTGTCTGGGTTGAGACCGGGAAAAAGCCGCAGGTGGCGCCATATTCCGGCGCCATATTGGCAATGGTCGCCTGATCGGCAAGGCTCAGTTCACCGAGCGCACTACCGTAAAATTCAACAAATTTACCAACCACCCCAAGCTCACGCAGCATTTCAACCACCCTGAGCACCAGATCGGTCGCGGTGATACCTTCGGATAATTTGCCGGTGAGTTTAAAGCCGACCACCTCGGGAATTAACATTGATATCGGCTGACCGAGCATCGCGGCCTCGGCCTCAATACCGCCAACCCCCCAGCCCAGCACCGCGAGGCCGCCAATCATCGTGGTATGGGAATCGGTGCCGACACAGGTATCGGGATAGGCGACAGTGCGGCCCTCTATCTCTGAACTCCATACGGTTTTGGCAAGATATTCCAGATTGACCTGATGGCAGATACCGGTTCCGGGGGGCACTGCCGAAAAGTTATTGAAACTGCCCTGTCCCCATTTCAGAAACTGGTAGCGTTCGGCGTTGCGCTGCATTTCGAGATCGACATTTTCCGCCATCGCGGTCGCCGTACCGGCATGATCAACCATCACCGAATGGTCAATCACCAGATCAACCGGGCTGAGCGGATTAATTTTCTGCGGATCACCGCCCATATCTTTCATCGCATTACGCATCGCGGCGAGGTCAACCACTGCCGGTACGCCGGTAAAATCCTGCATCAGCACCCGGGTCGGACGATATTGAATTTCTCTGGCTGTGCGGCCCAGATTTTCCGGCCAGTCAACAATTGCCTGAATATCATCGGTGGTTACCGTGACCCCGTCCTCATAACGCAGCAGATTTTCCAGCAACACCCGCAGGGTATAGGGTAATAGTGCGATATCGCCGAGCTTTTCTGCTGCCCCCTGAAGGGAATAATAATCATATTCCCGGCCCTTAACCTCTAACGTACGGCGGGTGCCTAAACTATCATTGCCTACAGTTGCCACGGGGAGTCTCCTTTGGATTTAATGGTGAAATGTGCTTGGGACTTCTTGCACCAAAATGCCGGATTTCTCAAGTAAAAACATGTTAAGCCCCCCGGTTTTACCGAATAACAACCAGAAATATATTCGTCCATTATAATATAAGAATTTATTAATAAATAAAGCCTATATCTTGAATTATACCGCCGGGTCGGCAATGATTCTCCTCTCACATGGCGGTTAAAGGGGTAAAATACCACAATGACAGAGGCGTCCTGATGACCAGATTAACCCGTAATTTATCGACAATAACCAAACATTTTTCTGACCGGAAAAACATGTGGATTATTTTTGCCGCCCTGTGGGCAAACATGATCCTGATGACGGTAAGTCTGCTGTTCGCCGCAAAATTTACCCTGATCACGGTCGGGCTTGGCAGCATTTTTCTGGCGGTGGGACTGCTGGTGTGGCGGCAGTTATTTCACAATATAGTGGCGATCGGCATTGTCAGCAGCGGCATAAAATCCGACCTGACACAGGCGCTTGAACGGCTTAAGGAAGAACAGGACGAAATCAGCCGTCAGAAGAAAGAAGTCCGCAAAATGACGCTGAAGGCCAATCTGGCCGGTAATATCCAGCATCAGGTTGAAGACGAACTGAAATATCTGAAGGAATTCGCCGGGCAGACCAAAACCAGTCTGTTCAAGATGGCCGACTCTATTGATATAGAATTACAGGAAAATATCCAGAGCATCACCCTGCAGGCCGAGAAGGCCAATGACATCGCCGCTTTGTTGACCCAATCGGCCAAAATAGTCGGCGGCAAATCCGACAATGTTGCCGAAGGGGCCACCCGCGCCCTCAATAATACCACCAATGTCCAGCAATCGGCAGAAAGATTGACCGCGGCGGTCGAGGAAATCACCCGCCAGATGGAACAGACAACCGAATTGACCGCCAAGGCCGTGACCATCAGCAACGATACCCGTCAAACCATCTCCGGGCTGGAGGACGCGGCACAGGGTATTGGTGAAATTATCAGCCTGATCAATAATATTGCTCACCAGACCAACCTTCTTGCCCTCAATGCGACGATAGAATCGGCGCGGGCCGGGGATGCCGGCAAGGGCTTTGGCGTGGTGGCTGCGGAGGTCAAGGAGCTGGCCCGCCAGACGACCCGGTCAATCGAGGAAATTACCAAACATGTTGATGGAATTCAGGCGCGGGTTTCCGATGCGGTTACGGATATTGAGCAGATCAAGACGAGCATTGATAATGTTCAGGCCTCTTCGGATATTATCCGCAAGGAGGTTTCCCGTCAGGGCGAAGCCACCCAGAATATTGCCAACAGCGTCGCCGAGGCCCGCCAAAGTGTCGAGACGGTAACTGACGGCGCCCGTGACATTTCCCGCGAGGCCAGCAGCAACGCCACTATCGTCGAGGAAATTAACCAGATTTCGGAGAAGCTGGCGATACAGGTGCTGTCGATTCGCAATAATATGATGGATATTGTCCAATGTGCGCTGGCGGCAAATGAACGCCGCAGCGCCGAACGTTTCATGACATCGGCCACCTCGACAATTACTCTTGAAGGCCATAGTGACGTAATCACCATTCAGATCATGGATTATTCCACCGGCGGGATGCAGATGAAACTGCTTGATCCTGCGCCCTTGAACCAACCGGCGAAAGGCCGGATTTCAACCGGGGATTCAGGGGCGGAGATCAATTTTACCGTTTGCAGTATGCAGGGTGATATTATCAGTGCCCGCTTTGATGACGAGGCCGAGCTGATTCAGATGTTCAACGCCTTTCTGCACAGTCAGGACGACGGCAGCGATCACGAAGATGTCATGGCGGATGTGGAATTGTTTGGCTAAGGGGGAATGGGGCATATCTGCCATAATCTGCCCATAAATTACCTTTTTTAAGTCATGGGAAAACCTCATTGAGGGGGCATGTTGCCTTAATGTCAGATCAAGACGGCAGCGACAATAAACGGAGATAACAGCCATGACAAGACAGCTCAATCCATTGGTTCCCACAGCTTTTTCATATAAACGCGTCCGGCATGCCTTTCCGTGGTCGAAAATTATCCTGTCATTTCTGATGACCAGCAGCTTTCTGATATTTGCCACAACCGGGGCAAGTGGTGCCGAAACCATAGCCAGTTGGAGCGGACATGTTGGCGATATCATTGTCGGTACCGCCCTTTTCAGTCTGGCCTCTGTGCTGCTGGTGTGGGCCCGACGGCTGCTGCCAAAAAATATCTGATAGCGGTACCTGTTTTTATAAATAAATGCTATAGCTTGCTGAAAACAGAGAGTGGACTTTTCAGTGAGCGACATTTTACGGGGATATGATCTTGCCTGTATCCGGGGGGAAAAGCCGGTTTTTTCGAATCTTGAGTTTGAATTGCCGCCGGGACAGGCGCTGATTCTGAGCGGGACCAATGGCTCCGGCAAATCCAGCCTGCTGAAAATTATTGCCGGCCTGCTGCCAGCACAACGGGGCAGGATTAGTTTTTTCGATGAGAATATCCTCGGTGATCAGGACTGGATCAGCCATAATATCTGTTATCTCGCCCATAAGAACAGCCTGAAAGCAGAAATGACCGTGGCGGAAAATCTCGCCTTCTGGGCCGCACTGGACCAATATGACGGTGATATCAGGGAAAAGGCGGTGAAAGTCGGCATTGATCATTGTCTTGATCTGCCGGTGTGCTATCTGTCTTCGGGCCAGGCGCGACGGGCAGCGCTGGCGCGGGTGTTATGCCATCCGGGGGAATTCTGGCTGCTGGATGAACCAACGGTCGGTCTGGACAGTAAAGGGGTCAGGCTGCTGGCGGATCTGATGGCGGACCATCTGGACAAGGGTGGCCGGATTCTGGCGGCGACCCACATTGAGCTTGGCCTTGACCCGGCTAAAACCACGACGCTGAATATGCTGGATTACACATTCTCTGCCCATGAGGCATTCCACGAATTATTTCAGGAGCCATGGGAAGAAGATTTTCAATGCTAAAGCTTGGTTTTTTAATCATTGTCCGTGATCTGCGCCTGTCCATGCGCCACGGCAGCAGCACGACCATGGTGGTCAGTTTTTTTATCATTGTGGTGACGATGTTTCCCTTTGCCGTTGGCCCGGAGCAGGAAATCCTGCGAAAAATTTCTCTCGGTGTGATCTGGGTTGCGGCCCTGTTATCCAGCATGTTGTCACTGGACAGCATGTTTCAGAGTGATTACGAGGATGGCTCGCTTGATCAGTTTGTCCTGAGCCCGGCACCGCTGGAACTGGTGGTGCTGGCCAAATTTATTGCCCACTGGCTGTCAAGCTCGCTGCCGCTGATACTGGTTGCTCCGTTGCTTGGTATTTTGATGAATTTACCGGAACGGGGCTATGTGCCCCTGATTGTAACCATGGTGCTGGGAACCCCGGCGTTAAGCTTTATCGGCGGCATCGGTGCCTCACTCACGGTGACCCTGCGTCGGGGCGGGGTGCTGTTATCCCTGCTTATTCTGCCGCTCTATATTCCGGTACTTATTTTCGCGGTACTGGCGGCAAATGCGGTCATTGACGGCGACCCGGTGATGGATCATGTCCTGCTTCTGAGTGGTTTTACCCTGTTCAGTGCGGCCATTGCCCCGTGGGCGGCGGCGGCGGCAATCCGGGCCGGGCTCGAATAGGTAAAAATAAAGACACCCATTGGACTTGAAAAAGCCTTCAGTAAACTATAGATACTTTGGGATGCATAAATTTGCCAACCCAGCCCGTTTCATGCGGTTAAGTAATATTCTCCTGCCCTGGACCACAGGGTTAACAATAGTGCTGTTTGGATTTGGATTATATTACAGCCTCATTCTTGCGCCGCAGGATTATCAAATGGGCAATACTTACAGAATTATGTTCATTCATGTGCCGGCATCCTATATGGCCCTGTTTGGTTACGGTGTTATCGCGGTGGCGAGCGCGGTCGGCTTTATCTGGAATCATCCGCTGGCGAATCAGGCGGCGCGCGCGACCGCCCCGCTGGGCGCGACCTTTACCGCACTGGCGCTAATCACCGGCAGTCTGTGGGGCAAACCGATGTGGGGAACCTATTGGATATGGGATGCCCGGCTGACCTCGATGTTGATATTA
This sequence comes from Alphaproteobacteria bacterium, assembly GCA_013152615.1. Lineage (GTDB taxonomy): Bacteria > Pseudomonadota > Alphaproteobacteria > Sphingomonadales > Emcibacteraceae > Paremcibacter. The sequence goes on along the minus strand of JAADGA010000264.1, from coordinate 6,023 downwards.
TTTTTTATTTATCTCGGCTATATTGCGGTATGGCAGACGATTGAGGATCAGGCCAAGGCGGCGAAAATCGCGGCTATTGTGGCGATGATCGGAATTATCAATGTGGTCATCATCAAATTCTCCGTCGACTGGTGGAACACCCTGCATCAACCCGCAACCCTGATCCGGGCGGGCGGCCCGACAATTCACGGGGATATGCTCGCCGCCCTGTTGCTGATGATCGCGGCCTTTAACATGTTTTTTGTCACCCTGCTGATGTGGCGGATACAGAGCCTGATCCTGAAACGGCGTATCCGTACATTAAGGCTGCAACTGGGCGGAGGCCGCGGCTGATGGCAGATCTTATCAAAAACAACGATATCTACACCCTGTCCAGCTATATTATAGGTATTGTCGTCCTCACGGTGATGGCGATTGCCAGCTTCCGGGCCAAGAAAAAAGCAGAAAACGACCTGCGACAGTTGAAAAAACGGATTGAGGAACTATCAAAAAAATCAGGACCAAGCGAATGACAGCAACCAGATTGAAAAAAGGATCCCGGGCCGGCGCGCGAAAAAAACGCCGGTTATATTTTCTGCTGACATCCCTGCTTGTGCTTGGGCTGGCGGTGGCGCTGGTGCTTAATGCCCTCAAAAGCAGTATCCGCCTGTTTTATGATCCGACCGAGGTCGTCGAAAAGGGCATTAGCCCCGGACAGGATTTCCGCATTGGCGGTCTGGTGAAGACGGGTAGCTTTAAAAGTCGTGAAGTCGGGGATATTGAGGTCAATACATTCAAGGTAACTGACGGCAACAAATCAGTCGCGGTTATTTACAAGGGATTGCTGCCCGACCTGTTCCGCGAAGGACAGGGGGTGGTGGCCGAGGGGGCGATGAATAAAAACGGGGTTTTTGTCGCTACCCAGGTTCTGGCCAAGCATGATGAGAATTACATGCCAAAAGATGTTGTTGACAGTCTGAAAAAACGCGGTGAATGGAAGAAATACATCGCCAGTAAAGATAAAGATAAAGGAAAAGCCTTATGATTGCCGAACTCGGTCATTTTTCACTAGTTCTGGCTCTGGGGCTGGCCATTATTCAGGCAATATTACCGATGATCGGCGCCGCCCGTCAGGATGATCGGATGATGATGCTTGGACGGCCAGCGGCATATGGCCAGTTTCTGTTTTGCCTGCTGGCCTTTCTGGCCCTGACCTATTCCTATATCATTTCGGATTTTTCCGTTACCGTGGTTGCGGAAAACAGCAATTCCCTGAAGCCGCTATTATATAAAATTTCCGGAGTCTGGGGCAACCATGAAGGCTCGATCCTGCTGTGGGTATTGTTGTTGGCTCTGTACAGTGCGCTGGTGGCGTTTTTTGGCCGCAAATTGCCGAAAAGCCTGCATGCCAGGGTGCTGTCGGTACAGGCGCTGGTCGGCGTCGGCTTTTACCTGTTCATGTTGCTGACATCAAATCCATTTAACCGCCTGATCAATATTCCCATTGAAGGCAACGGGATGAACCCGCTGCTGCAGGACCCGGGGCTGGCATTTCATCCGCCATTCCTCTATCTGGGATATGTCGGATTATCGGTGGCCTTTTCCTTTGCCATTGCCGCCCTGATTGAGGGCCGGGTTGATCCGGCATGGGCCAGATGGGTCAGGCCGTGGACGCTGCTTGCGTGGGTATTTCTGAGTATTGGTATCGTCGTTGGATCAATATGGGCCTATTATGAGCTCGGCTGGGGCGGCTGGTGGGGCTGGGATCCGGTCGAGAATGCCAGCTTCATGCCATGGCTGGTGGCGACGGCGCTGGTGCATTCGGCGATCGTGGTCGAAAAGCGCAATACCCTGAAAAGCTGGACGGTGTTGCTGGCGATCATTGCTTTTTCTTTCAGTTTGCTCGGCACCTTTATAGTCCGTTCCGGCATCCTGACATCGGTTCATGCCTTTGCCGTTGACCCGAGACGCGGCATGTTTATCCTGCTGTTTCTTGGACTGGTTATTGGCGGCAGTTTCCTGTTATTCGCCATCAGGTCCGATAAATTGCGCACGGGAGGTCTTTTCGCCCCGATCAGTCGGGAAAGCGGCCTTGTGATCAATAACCTGTTTTTGTCGGTGGCGGCGGCGGTAGTGCTTTACGGCACTATGCATCCGCTGCTCAGTGATGCCTTGTTTGGTATAAAGTCATCGGTTGGCGCACCGTTTTTCAATCTGGTTTTCAGCTGGCTGATGATCCCGCTGGTGATGATAATGGGGCTCGGCGTTCATCTCAGGTGGAAACGTGCGGACATAAAAGGCATCCTTCAACGGTTGAGGGTAATTATCGGCCTGTCATTTCTGGCCATATTGATGACACTTTATGCCACCCGGGGCGGCGATATCATGTCGTCAGTGTGGCTCGGGATTTCCGTGTGGCTGCTGCTGTCGATGTTGCAGGAACTCGGTCACCGCATTAAATTATTTCAGGTGCCGTTCCGCAACAGCATGAGCCGTCTGCGCCGTCAGCCCCGCTCCGTCTGGGGCATGAGCCTGGGCCATATCGGTTTTGCGATCGCCTTGATCGGGATTGTCTTCAGCGCGTCCTGGAATCTGGAGGTCCAGAAGGTGCTCAAAATTGGTCAAAGCCTGAATATTGGCGCCTATACCGTCACCCTGAAAAATGTCATTCCGGTCGCGGGACCAAATTACAGCGCGATTCGGGGCATTGTTGATGTCACCTCGAAAAACGGTGAGCATTATACCGCCTACCCCGAAAGCAGAACCTATATTACCTCTGCCACCACGACGACTGAGGGTGATATAAAAACCTCGCTGAGTGGTGATCTGTTCATCGTGATCGGCCAGAATGAAGGTCAGGATATGTGGGGCATGCGGATTTATTATAAACCGATGCAAATCTGGTTATGGATTGGTGCGCTGATTATGGTGCTTGGGGGTTTCATGTCCCTCACTGACCGCCGCTATCGTGTTGGCTCTCCCGAGAACAGGAAAACCAGAAACGGCAAGGCCGGAAGCGGCAAGACCGGAAACGCCAAGACCGCTAACAAAGCAAGTCAACGTTCCAAGACAAGAAAGGAAGCCCATGTCCATTAGGAGATTTCTGCCCCTGCTGGTTTTTATCGGACTTTTTATCGCGCTTATGGTTGGCCTGAGCCTGAACCCACGGGAAATTCCCTCGGCCCGAATCAATAAATCTGTCCCGGAATTTTCCCTGCCCTCCCTTAAGGGTGACGGGGTTGGCTTAAGTAGCGAGATAATCAAGAACAGCAAGAAAATTGTTCTCGTCAACTTCTTTGCTTCCTGGTGCGGGGCCTGCCGGATCGAGCATCCATTCCTGATGAAGCTTAGCAAGATGAGCAAGGCCAACGGGATAGTATTATATGGCATCTCCTATAAGGACAAGCCGGCAAACAGCCTGACTTTCCTGAATAAATTCGGCAATCCCTATGTCAGAGTGGGGGTTGACCTGAAGGGCCGTACCGCCATTAACTTCGGGGTTACCGGCACCCCGGAAACCTATATTATCAAGAATGGCATCATTCGCTATCAGCATATTGGTCCGATCTATGGCACCCAGATCAAAGACATGATTCTGCCAATGATCAAAAAACTTCAGCAGGAAGGCAAGCCATGAGACTGTTCGTCGTTATCATCTATCTAATGGCTCTTACCCTCAGTGCCAATGCGATCGGGGTTGACAAGGCCCGTCTTGCCGATCCGGCCCAGGAAGCAAGGGCCTATAATATTATGACCCAGCTGCGCTGTCTGGTCTGTCAGAATGAATCGATTGCAGAATCCGATGCCTCACTGGCGCAGGATCTTCGGGCCATCGTCAGGCAACAGGTCAAGGCCGGTAAAACCGATGCTGAGATTATCCACTTCATGACCAGCCGTTACGGCGACTGGATATTGTTAAAGCCCCCGCTCAAGCCGACGACTATTGTCTTGTGGTTTGGGCCACTTGCCCTGCTGCTGATTGGTGGATTTATGGTGTTCCGCTATATCAGGCAGAATCCGGAGACAGATATGGAAGACCCTTTAACCGCGGATGAGAAAAAACGTCTGAAAAAAATCCTCGGTGGAAAAATGCCTAAAAATAAAGATCATCTGGGGGATTACATGTCATGACCTGGTTGTTGTTTTCCATCTTTTTTGTTATCGCCCTCGGGATCGTTCTGGTGCCATTATTCCGTTATCGGGATAAACCGGGGCAACGGCGCACCAGCGATCAGAATATTGAAGTTTATAAAGCCCAGCTTCAGGAGCTTGATACCGATCAGAAGAATGATCTTCTCAGTGAGCACGAGGCCGTCTCCGCCCGGTTTGAAATTGAACGGCGGCTGTTAAATGTGGCCGCAGATGATGAGGCCGCCCCGCCACCGTCGCCGAACGCTGTTTCGTCCCGGGCCATGTTGACAATGGTGATGACTGTTGTGCTGTTGCTTTCTGCCGGATTATATCTGAAGATTGGTCATCCGGGTATGCCGGATTATCCGCTGGCAAGCCGGGAAAATTCCCTGCCGCGACAAATCGAAGAGTTCAAACCGACCAAGGAAATGGCGACCAGACTGGCGACATTGCAGGCCAGCCTGAAAAAGAACCCGAAAGATGTCAAGGCATGGCGGTTGCTCGGCCAATATCAGACCGAACTGCACCAGCGGGCTGCGGCGGCAAAAGCGTTCCAGCACTGGTATGAACTGGACCCGGATAATGTTAATGCGGCAGTTGTTTACGGGGAAAGCCTGATTATCCTGAGCGAGGGCCGGGTCGGACCGGCGGCATTGCTGATACTTGATCGCGCCCGCAGAGACCATCCGAATAATCCGGGGGTAAGACATTATCTGGCGCTGGCACAATATCAGGCCGGTAACATCAGGCAGGCCCTGGCGAGCTGGAAAGCCCTCGAGGCAGATAGCAGACCGGGAGCGCCGTGGCTTGGCGCGGTTCAGGACTGGATTCGCCAGTCTCAGAAGGATCTGGGCCTTCCGGTGACCGAACCAAAGCCTGTCGCCCCCGCCTTGAGCAGCAGGGAACGTGATGTCATCGCAAAAATGACACCAAAGCAACAGAAAGCCATCATCAGGCGCATGGTCGGGCGGCTGGCCGACAGAGTAGGCAAAACGCCGAAAAAGATTGAAGGCTGGTTCCGCCTTGCCAAGGCCTATATGATTTTGGGAGAAAAGGATAACGCTATAAAATCCATGAAGCAGGCGTTGAAATACGCACCGGACAACATGAAACCCATGATCAAGAAACAACTGGAAATGCTGACGAAACCGAAGTAGACTGTCTATGAGCGTGGTTATAGAAGGCTAACCATTTTCCCCAGAGAAGGCCGGGTATGTGCGCTGTCGACGTTAATTATATATTAGACATTACTGAACTCCAGTTGGTTTTATAATGAATATTACGACAAATTCACAACTGCTGTCTTCTCTGACGTCGCTGATTGACCCCAATTTACGTCAACAGCAGCAACGGACTCCGTCGGAACAGGCCGGTAAAACAGCCCCGAATCAGGAACGACAGGGCAGAATCAATGCTAACCGCATTGCCTTGAAAGACCTACAGGCCCGGCTGAAAGCTGATAATCTGGCAAAATTGGCGGCGGAGTCGCCCGTGCAAAATGTCGGTAACGGTGGCAAGGCGACAGCGGTGGGGCAGTCAAATCCCAATCTTCGGGAAAATCCGGGCAGTGGCAGGCCCGCCTACCGCCGCCCCGGACAGATCATTGACATCAAAGTATAAAACCGCCTGCCCATCCAGACGCTGTAATCCCGGTCAAATTGAGTCAAATGGGGAAAATAGTGAGTGGTGTCTCAGTCTGAAATATTTTTTTTGTAAGGGCCAAGTCTTCCGAGTTTGGGAGCGCGGGCATCAATCAGAATTATAATCCATTTCATATCACGCAAAGCATCAGATGCTCCAGCCGTTATTGCAGGAGTAATTTTTATCCTTGCCGCCAAGAATAGTATTTACTTAATCAACCTAAGTTCGTTATTTTTATCTGAATTAAAATCGCTATTTTCGCGAAGATTGGG
>JAADGA010000263.1 GCA_013152615.1 Alphaproteobacteria bacterium | reverse complement strand
CTTTTTATGGCTGCTTGAAATACTGCTGTCATTCTTCAAGACAAAGAAATATCAATGGTAAAATAGCCTTTTTTAGGACTGACTAATTACAGTGTCATTGATCCGTCTTCTCCCCTCACCCGTCCTCCAGCAGTCTGAGCGGCAGGTGGGTGATATGTTTTTTCTGTTTGAGGACAAAACTGGTGCTGATTGAGCGCACCACCGGCAGACGCATCAGGAAACCGGTCTGAAAATCTTCATATTCCTTGATATTGCGCGAAATGACTTTGAGCAGGAAATCATAATCGCCGCTCATTGAGTAATATTCCAACACCTCCGGTCGCTCGCAGATTGCTTCATCAAACTGGTCAAGCATCGCCATCTGGTGCTTTTCCAGCATCACATGGGCAAAGGCGATCAGCTGGAACCCGGCCTTTTCCGCATCTAATATTGCCGCATAATGATCGATGATACCGTCTTCTTCCAGCCGCTTGACCCGCCGCCAGCACGGCGACGGCGACAGGCCGACTTTTCGTGCCAGATCATGATTGGACAGGCGGCCATGCTCCTGCAAAAGCCGCAGAATCCTGAAATCAATTTGATCCAGTTTAATCAAAGAACAATCCTTCTATAAAATATAATATTTCTGCAATAACCTTCTATCATTTTGCCATATCTCACCTGAAATCGCAAGGACATACCCGGTATTTTAGGCGTATCATCTATTTAACATATTTAACAAATATCAGGGTAAAGACCATGGAAGCATCAGCAGCGGCTCATCTCGACGATTATCAACTGGACGACAGATACCAGCGAACAGCGGGGCAGATATTTCTCACCGGGACCCAGGCGCTGGTGCGGATTGCCCTGCTTCAGGCCGCAGCCGACCGCAGGCACGGGCTTAATAGCGCCGGATTTATCTCCGGCTACCGCGGATCGCCGCTTGGCAATTATGACCGCGAACTGTGGCAGGCCTCCGCCCATCTCGACCGCCATAATATTAAATTCCAGCCCGGCATCAATGAGGAGCTGGCCGCCACCGCCGTCCTTGGCAGTCAACAGGTGGAGACCTCCGGCCTTGCCAATTATGACGGCGTTTTCGGTATCTGGTACGGCAAGGGACCGGGGCTTGACCGCGCCGGTGATGCCCTGAAACACGGCAACAGCTTCGGTGCCTCGCCCCGTGGCGGCGTGCTGGTGATTGCCGGTGATGATCATGGCGCGGTATCGAGCAGCATGAACCATCAGAGCGAACAGGTGATGGCGTCATGGCTGATGCCGGTCCTCGCCCCGGCCAATATTCAGGATTATCTTGAATTCGGGCTTTATGGTATCGCGCTGAGCCGCTATAGCGGCTGCTGGACGGGCTTTATCGCGGTCAGCGAGATTGTCGAAAGTGCGGCCACGGTCACTCTGGATCTGGTGCCGGGTGATTTTATCACGCCGGAGCATAAGGGCTATGACAAGGCGGCGCTGCATTATCGCTGGCCTGATCCGTTCGCGTTGAGTGAAGGCCGTCTGATCGATCATAAGTTAAAGGCGGTTCACGCCTTTGCCCGCTCAAACCCGATCAACAAATTAATCTGGGACTGCACCAAACACTTCCCTTCCACCAAACAAAAATCCCCCTTGGGCATTGTTAGCTGCGGCAAAGGCTATCTTGACCTGATGCAGGCTTTTGCCGATGCCGGGATTGATCAGCAGATGGCGGAAAGGGCCGGGCTTTCAATCTATAAAATCGGGCTGGTGTGGCCGCTGGAGCCGGAAGGCATTATCGCCTTTGGCCGCCAGTTTGAAAAAATCATCATTGTCGAGGAAAAGCGCAGCTTTGTCGAAAGTCAGATCCGTGATATTTTCTATAATATGTCGGCAAGCAGCCGTCCGCTGATCATCGGTAAGAAAGATGAAAACGGCGAACCATTGCTCAATCCGGTCGGCGAACTATCGCCGGAAGCGGTGCTGAAGGCCCTGACCCCGGCGCTTGAAAATATCGGGCTGAGCGGCCATATTGACGCGCTGACCGGTCATATTGGTGCGTTAACCGCCGGGGTGGATACGCAGCTCGCAACGATCAAAGCCATCCATGCCAAAGATTTCCGTACGCCGTATTTCTGTGCCGGCTGTCCCCATAACAGCTCGACCAAAGTCCCGGACGGCAGCCGTGCCCTCGCCGGGATTGGCTGTCATTTCATGGCCAGCAATATGGACCGCAGCACCTCCAGCCTGACCCAGATGGGCGGCGAGGGCGTCAACTGGATCGGCCAGAGTAAATTCACCAGAGAAGCTCATATTTTCCAGAATCTCGGTGACGGCACCTATTATCATTCCGGCCTGCTTGCCATCCGTCAGTCGGTGGCGGCGAACAGCAACATCACTTATAAAATCCTCTATAATGATGCCATTGCCATGACCGGCGGTCAGCCGCTCGAAGGTAATCTGAGCGTCGATCAGATCAGCCACCAGCTCCGTCATGAAGGGGTTGACGTGATCTATGTGGTCAGCGACGAGCCGGAAAAATATCACGGCCGTGCCGATTTTGCCCGGGGGGTCACCATCCATCACCGGCGTGAGCTTGACGCTATTCAGCGCAAACTACGCGAGGTCAAGGGGGTTTCGGCACTGATTTATGATCAGACCTGTGCCGCCGAAAAACGCCGCCGCCGCAAGAAAAAGCAATTTCCCGATCCGCCAAAACGCGTCTTTATCAACGAGCTGGTGTGCGAGGCCTGCGGCGACTGTTCCACCGCCTCCAACTGTATTGCCATTGTGCCGAAGGTGACCGAGCTTGGCCGCAAACGCGCCATTGACCAGTCGAGCTGCAACAAGGATTATGCCTGTGTTGACGGCTTTTGCCCGGCTTTTGTCACCGTTCACGGCGGGCGGTTAAAGCAAGGCAGCCGCCGCAGTCCCGCTGAAATGATGGCGGACATTCCACTGCCCGACATTGCGGCCATCACGGATGGCTATGATATTATGGTTACCGGCATCGGCGGCACCGGCATTGTCACCATCGGCCAGATTATGGTGACGGCGGCGCATCTTGAGGGCAAGGGCGCGAGCGTGCTTGACTTTACCGGTTTTGCCCAGAAGGGCGGGTCGGTGATCAGCTATGTCCGTCTGGCACCGCGGGCGGCAGAGCTTAAGGCGGTTCGCATCGGCACCGGCAGGGCTGACCTGCTGCTCGGCTGTGATCTGGTGGTGGCGGGCAGTCGGGAAGCGTTACGCACCCTTAAAAAAGGCAAATCCTCGGTTATCCTCAACCGTCAGAAAATCCAGACCGCCCAGTTTACCCTCAGCCGTGACGCCGATATTCATGACGCCCTGACCGTGGATAATATTGCCGCCGTCACCGGGCCGGATGCGATCGAGGGGATTGAGGCGACTAAAATTGCCACTGCCCTGATCGGTGACAGTATCGCCACCAATATGTTCCTGTTCGGCTATGCGTGGCAAAAGGGTAAAATCCCGCTGTCATTCGCGGCGATAATGCAGGCGATTGAGCTCAATGCGGTGGCGGTTGACAGCAACCGGGCGAGCTTTGACTGGGGGCGCATTGCCGCCACTGATATGGCGCTGATTGACCGCGCGCTGCCTCAGCCACTTAAGAGCGATAAGCCGCTGACGGCGTTAGCAGATATTGTCAACTACCGTGCCGATTACCTGAAAGACTATCAGCATCAGGCGCTGGCGGATAAATATACCCGCGCGGTTGATAAAATCCGTGATGTGGAAGCGGGGCTTGGCGCTAAGGATCATATTCTGGCAAAAGCGGTGGCGCGTAATTATTTCAAACTGCTGGCGATCAAGGATGAATATGAAGTAGCCCGGCTCTATACCAACGGCGAATTTGACAAAAATATCCGCGCGCAGTTTGACGGTGATTTTAAACTTCAGTTTCATATGGCCCCGCCGCTGCTGGCCCGCAAGGACAGCCGGGGACATTTGGGTAAAATCGCCTTTGGCGGCTGGCTGTTTTATGCGCTGAAACTGACCGCCCGGCTGCGCCCGCTTCGCGGCACCATGGTCGATATTTTTGGCTGGACGGCAGAGCGCAGACGGGAACGGCACCTGATCCGGGATTATGAGGATCTGCTCGTGGAATTTGGCAGAACTCTGACCACAGAAAAAATATCTATTGCAACCGCGCTCGCCTCAATCCCTTCTGAAATAAGGGGTTTTGGCCATATAAAAGAAAAAGCCATCGAAATATCAGCCAGAAAGACAACTGAGCTATTGCATGATTATCATTGTGACGATAAGCATAGGGCAGCAGCAGAATAAATAATAATTAAAATCAAGGACAACAAGATGGCCCCGATCAAGCCCCGCAATGGCATATTGAATATTACCGCCTATAAAGCCGGTGATGCCAAAATAAAGGGCTTTGACCGGGTGATCAAACTTGCGTCCAATGAAAGCCCGATGGGGCCAAGTCCCGCCGCGGTCGAAGCGGCCCAAAACGCGGCGGGCGAGGGTCTTAATCTTTACCCTGACCCGACCTGTACTGAATTGCGTAACGCCATTGGCGCGGTTCACGGCCTTGATCCGGCGCAGATCATCTGTGCCAACGGCTCGGAGGAATTGCTCCACCTGCTGCCCAAGGGCTATGCCAGCGACGGTGACGAAATAATTTACTGCCAATATGGTTTTATCGCCTATCCGATCGCAATCAACGCAGTCGGCGCAACCCCGGTGATGGTGCCGGAGGATAATTATAGCGCCAATGTCGATGCCATGCTCGCCGCGGTAACGCCAAGGACGAAAATTGTTAATCTGGCCAATCCCAATAACCCGACCGGCACTTATCTGGCCAAAGATGAGGTCAGGCGTCTGCGCGACGGTCTCAGGGATGACATTCTGCTGATGCTGGATGCGGCTTATGCCGAATATGTTGAGCGGCCGGATTATGACGCCGGTTTCGATCTGGTCGATAATGGACTGGACAATACCATCGTCACCCGGACATTTTCCAAGATATATGGCCTCGCCGGGGCGCGGGTCGGCTGGGCCTACGCGCCAAAATCAGTGTTGGATATATTGAACCGGATTCGCGGCACCTTTAACGTCAGCCGGGTATCGCAGGCGGCCGCCATTGCCGCCGTGCGGGATCAGGACCATGTTGCCCGCGCCCGCGCCCATAACCTGAAATGGCTACCACGACTGTCAGCCGCGCTGGAAGAAATCGGCCTGGACGTCACCCCGAGCCACGGTAATTTTATTCTGGTTCATTTTCCCGGGGGGGCGCAACAAGCCGCCGCCGCCAATGATTTTCTGCGCGGGCGTGGCATCATTGTCCGCCCGGTGGGCAATTATGATCTGGCAGGCTCTTTACGCATCACCATCGGCACCGACAGTGAAAATGAGGCGCTGCTTGCCGCGATGGCCGCCTTTTTTGCTCAAACCCGGTAACGGTCGAGCCAGAAGGCGACGGCGGTAAAAACCGTAAAAACCGCGAGCGCCGCAAAGGATGCCGCGGCCACGGTTTGGTCCGGATTGAACGGCGTATTGACCACTACGGTATAGATAGCGATCATGACAATGACAAAAATAATCATGGCATATTTGCCCATCGTCCCGATGGCGGTTGTCGCCCGCAGATAAAGCATCAACGCCCCGACCAGCAACGAAACCTCCACTATATAAGTTGCGGCAAAATAATGCCACAGGCCAAAACCGACCTTCAGACTGTCATTACCGAGCAGCGGCAGGTCCGGGGTATGAACAATCAAATCCAGCAACCAGTGTGACAGCACCGCAAGCGCCATCACCAGCGCGACTTTCCGCCCGGTTGCTGAAAACAGAGAACGCCACAGAATATAAACCGCCCCCGACCACAGAAACGCGGCCAGCAATCCGTGGCTATAGGGATAATAATAGATCTGATAATGATTAACGGCGGTATAGTTTTTTACCAGATTGAATTTTTCAATACCGAGCGGGGCCAGGGTGAAAAACAGATAATCAAGCAATTGCACCGCAATGAACAGCATACCGAGCGAGGCTTTCTTCTCCACCGATTTTAGCGCCAATCCGGCCGCATAATGACCGATAAACATGATAATCCTCCCGTATTTTGCCGGAGTTTATCACAAAGCCAGCGCATGTGCAGTGGTATATTTCACCCGCCGGAGGGTAAAGCTCGAATTGGATGAGGCCACCAGAGCATGACTGAGCAGATGACGCGACAGGAAAATTTCATAATCCTCGACAGTTGGCACCATCACCACCAGCATATAATCATAATCACCGACCACGGCATAGCATTCCATTATCTCGGGGCGCGAGGCGATAAAATCCTCAAACTCAATCCGGGTATCTTCGCCGTGACGCACCAGCCGGAGGCTGATCAGGGCGCAGACCTGCATGCCGATTTTCTTCGGATCAAGCAGGGCGACCCGCCCGCGGATGACGCCAACCTCTTCAAGATTTTTAATCCGCCGCCACACTGAAGTTGCCGATACCCCGGTCCGCTCGGCAATTTCCTGATGGGTCAGACTCGCCTGCACCTGAATCAGGTTAAGAATTCTTCTGTCCGGGCTATCCAGTGAAATAGTCATCTCATTATATCCTGATTTATGAATTTATATTTCAAATATAGCCAGAATATACCAAAATTAAAAACTATATTTCACTATTTAAGGTGTATATTTACATTCATTAACACATTAAATATCAGGAGACTGTAATTATGGCTGATCTGTATGACAATCCGATGGGACTGGATGGTTTTGAATTTATCGAATATGCCGCCCCCAACCCGGATGACTTGCGCCGCCTGTTCAGAAAGCTCGGCTTTCGGATGACCGCCCGCCACCGCTCAAAGGATGTCACCCTGTATCAGCAGGGCGATATTAATTTCCTGATCAACGCCGAACCGAATAGCTTTGCCGGGCGTTATGCCGCGGCCCATGGCCCGAGCATCTGTTCGATGGCGTTCCGGGTGAAAGATGCCCGCGCGGCCTATGACCATGCGCTGGATAAGGGTGCCCAGGCGGTTGTCAGTGACGCCGGGCCGATGGAGCTTAACATCCCCGCGATCGAAGGCATCGGTGCCAGCCGCCTCTATCTGGTTGATCGTTATGGGGAAAAGACGATTTATGATGTTGATTTTGTCCGCTGTCACGATGAGGCCGATCGCGAGGTCACGGACTGTGGTCTGCAATCCATTGATCATCTGACCCATAATGTCTATCAGGGCCGCATGTCTTACTGGGCCGAATTTTATCAGCGGATATTTAACTTTCATCAATTGAAATATTTCGATATTGACGGTAAGAAAACCGGCCTGACCAGCAAGGCAATGACCAGCCCCTGCGGTAAAATCCATATCCCGCTCAATGAATCCAAGGACGGCAAATCGCAAATTATGGAATATCTGGTCGAATATCGCGGCGAGGGTATCCAGCATGTCGCCTTCTCGACCAAAGATATCTATGAAAGCGTTGATCAACTGCACGCCAATGATGTCACCCTTCAGGATACGCTTGAGGCCTATTTTGACCTGATTGACAGCCGTATTGATCGCCACAGCGAAGATATTGAGCAGCTGCGCCAACGGCGGATTCTGATTGATGGTTCGGGCAAGGACGGTATTTTGTTGCAGATATTCACCGATACCGTCATCGGGCCGATCTTTTTCGAAATCATCCAGCGCAAAGGCAATAACGGCTTTGGTGAAGGCAATTTCAAGGCGTTGTTCGAATCAATCGAACTCGACCAGATGCGCCGCGGCGTGATATAACACTCCGGATATATAACTCCGGGCCGGGCAGCCCCGGCTAAAATCCGGGGCCGTCCCTCTGGGGCCTGATCCTAGACACCGGTGCGGGTGACTGGAGCCGGGTTGTGGGCAAAGTCCATTTTCTGCTGGGAAAGGGACCCGGCGGTCATCCCGATAACAATAAGGGCCATGGCCACGGCAACATTGCGCAGCACCTGCCAGCTTTCAACTTTTACAAAAATCCGGGGGCGGAAATTACTTTTGGCGGCGTTCTGGGTTTTGTTGGTAATCAGGCCGATAAAGCTGTTGGTTTCAATATCATTTGTTAAAAATCCGGTCATAGTCATTCTCCTAAACGGGGTTAAAGTCTGTTATCTGTTAATGGGCTACGCTTCTGTTGTAGCGACTTGGTGTACTACATACATAGTACACTAGATCAATAATAGTCAAGAGGAAAAGTAACTAAAAAAAATAGCTCTTATATAACAATAGATTAGATCAAATTAGACTATTATTCAGACTGATATACTTGCCAATATGCCCGCTGAGGAGGTGATGATCTCAGGAGTGTCGGTTGATTCGGGGGCTGAAATAGCGCCTTAATAGCGCCACGATAAAAATAATTTTACTTTCATTATGAAATTATTTACAGTGAATGGTGATTCGGCACACCTGATGTCTGCTGTTAAGTGGCCGGTATTTTAATCCACAATATTAATTACAGTGTTAATTACAGTGTTAATCCGGCATGTTAATTCACAGTATTAATCCAGAGTATTAATGATGACAGAAATGACTGCGGCCACGGCCATCGTCGAAGGCTTGATCAGAAATAATGTTGACACCCTTTTTGGTCTGCCCGGGGCGCAGATGTATGATTTGTTTGACGCGCTTTATCACCGAAGTGACAAGATCCGTGTCATCGGTGCCCGTCATGAACAGGGGCTGGGCTATATGGCTTTTGGTTATGCCCGTTCCAGCGGCAGGCTCGGGGTATTTTCACCGGTGCCGGGGCCGGGGGTTCTCAATACGACGGCGGCCTTATGCACGGCTTACGGATCGTCAACATCGGTATTATGTCTGACCGGCGAGGTGACAACCAGTTTTATGGGGCAGGGCCGGGGCCATCTTCATGAATTGCCGGACCAGCTTGCCATCCTTAAGGGCCTGACCAAATGGGCCGCCCATATCAGCGATGTCGCCACCACCCCGGCGCTGTTGAATGAGGCGATCACGGCGGCCCGTTCCGGCCGACCCGGCCCGGCATCGCTACAGATCTGCTGGGATGATTTGGGCAGGTCTGCGGACATGACGCTGCCACCGGCGGCGGAAACTGTGGCCCCGCCCGTGGTCAATGCTGATGACATTGCCCGCGCGGTCAAGATTCTGGCAACGGCCCGGGCGCCGATGATCTTTGTCGGCAGCGGTGCCCAGCATGCCAGCGCGGAAATCGGTGAACTTGCCGCCCGGCTCGGCGCTCCGGTGGTTGGCTTTCGCGGCGGTCGCGGTATTGTCGGCGATGACCGGGAGCTGGGCTTGACTATTGCGGCGGCCTATAAATTATGGCCCGATACCGATGTTATGATCGGCATTGGGTGCCGACTTGAGATTCCCTATCTGCGCTGGGGAAATTTTATGGAATATCTGCGCCGGATACCGGAGCGGAAATTAATTCGTATCGATATTGATGCCGTCGAAATGGCCCGGCTCGACACCGATGCCCCGATCCTTGCCGATGCCGGCGACGGCACGCGCGCACTGATCACGGCGTTGACGGCCAAAGCCGTTTCCATCACCGGCAGAGGCCGCAAGATCGCTGCGGCAAAGGCAGAATCCCAAGTGGAAATTGAGGAGATTCAGCCTCAGGTCAGCTATTTAAAAGTAATCCGTGACATATTGCCCAGGGATGGTTTTCTGGTTGATGAAGTCTGTCAGACCGGTTTTGCCACCCCCTATGCCTTTCCGGTCTACCAGCCGTTAACCTTTGTCAGTGGCGGCTATCAGGGCAATCTCGGTTTTGGCTTTCCGACGGCGCTCGGGGTCAAGGTCGCCAACCCGGACAAAGCGGTTATTTCGATCACCGGGGACGGCGGTTTCATGTTCGGGGTTCAGGAACTCGCGACCGCCGCCCAATATAATATCGCGGTTGTCGTCATTATTTTTAATAATTCAGCTTTTGGCAACGTCCGCCGCGATCAGCAACAGCGCTATGATGGTCATCTGATCGGATCTGAGCTTGAAAATCCTGATTTCATCAAGCTGGCGGAAAGTTTTAATATTGCCGGATTTGGCGTCAGCAGCCCGGAAGAGCTGAAACCGGTTCTTGAACGGGCTCTGGCGCTGGCAAAACCCGTTGTGATCGAGGTCATGCTGGAAAAGGGCAGTGAGGCCTCGCCATGGAAATTCCTGATGGCCTGATATCAGGCTATAAAATCGGCCCAAACAGGGCTGATAAAGTTGGAAACGGACTTGAAATTAAGGCTGAATCACTGCGGATAGTCTAGACTTTGCTGTATTTTTTGATGGCGATATCGAGACCGGATTTCAATTGGGTGCCAATATCACCGCCATCACCGTTGATCCGTTGCTTGATCACCACGCGCATGGCGTCAATATGAGACTTGATAATCTCGACATTTTTATCGGAAAGGCTGGTATTGACAGCGGTAAAATCATAAAGCCCGTCCGAGAAATCAGAGATCAACGGATAGCCGAAGGTTCCGCCCTGACCGCGCATATCATGGGCAATGGCATGGAGCTGCTCGAAAAGCTGAAACCGTTGTTCCGGCGTATCGACACAGCGCCGGTGAACCGTGGCCAATTGATCAATTAAACTGGAAACCCAGTCGGGATAATCCTCCGACATATCCTCCAGCGCCGCCATAGCCTTGGCCATCAAATCCGCGTCAAAGCAAACATCGTCATCTATTCGCGCCAGTCCGAGAGTTTTTTCACGTAATTTATTTTTCCGCCGATAAAAGCGTACGCTGACTTTAGCCATTGACGACCTCCACCTCCGGACTGTCATAATTCAGGACACGCCGGTCTACGCCGTCAAACGGGATCATCTGGCGACGACGATCAGGGCCAAAATATGATGCGGTATGAACAAATTGTCGCGGTTTGTTGATAATGGAA
Organism: Alphaproteobacteria bacterium; assembly: GCA_013152615.1. Lineage (GTDB taxonomy): Bacteria > Pseudomonadota > Alphaproteobacteria > Sphingomonadales > Emcibacteraceae > Paremcibacter. The sequence continues at coordinate 2,151 of JAADGA010000263.1, read as the reverse complement.
AATAATTTATCCGCCAGCGCCTTGACCGTGAACGGTTTTGACATGAACTCATTCACCCCCATTGCCCGGGCATCATGCACCCGCTTGGGTTCGGAATAGCCGGTCAACATCAAAAAAGGGACAAAGCGATCCGGGCTTTCCTTGTGCCGACGAATCCAGCGTAGCAGAATCATGCCGTCCACCGGCGACATTTCCCAGTCAGAGATGATGAGATCAATATTCATCATTCCCGCTCTCATTGGATCATCCTTGACCTGTTTGATAAATTCGATCGCCTGTGCCCCATCCTCGAGTGACTGGATGGAGCCAACCCCCATCACCCGCAGGCTATTGACAACCAATGACCGGATAAACTGGCTGTCCTCGACCACAAGTATGCTGACGCGGCTTAAATCAATATTGCTCATATGTTTCCACAATAGTTATTATTATCATCCGCTGTTAACCCTAATAAGCCGAAGTAAATAAACTGTGAATTTGTAACTGAAAAAATACGAAAAAGTCAACTACAGAACAAGGAACTGAAGTCAGGACAGCATGATATGCCGGTCAATCGGCCGGGGGAAGCGTTTGAATCAGCCCGTATCCGTAGGTATCATCAAACCCGGACGTGCCCAGATCAAGGGTATTTTTCTCCAGAATTTTTACCAGCTGTTCCTGATTTAATGACTTGTTGGCATTGGCTTCGTTGGCCAGAATGGCACTGACAAACGGCGCGGCAATGGATGTACCGGTTACCGCCCGATAGCCACCACCGTAATGGGCCGCAACAATGTTAACCCCGGGTGCGGAGAAGATAATGTAACTGCCCCGGTTTGCTCTCAAATAGACATGATGGTTTTTATTTACCGCAGTCACGGCCACCACGTCGGGATAAGCCGCCGGAAACAGCGGGGCCGCCACCGGCCCGGCATTGCCGACCGCCGCCACCGTAATAATACCTTTTTCCGCAACCCGCCTGATCGCCATGGCAAGCAGACTGTTGGGCGGGCCGCTTAAACTCATATTGATCACCCGGACCTTTTGGCGCACCAGCCAGTCGAGGGCCAGAATAAGGCTTTCGGTCGTTGCGGCAACCTTGCCGGATGGCAGCTTGAAAAATACGCTGGCCGCGCTTAATTTTGCCCCGGGGACCAGCCCCCTGAATACGGAAGGCTCATTACCGACCAGCAGAGAGGCTATTGCCGTGCCGTGGCCTTCGGGGCGCTCCATGTCATAGGGGATGAAATCCTCTGCCGTGATCGCCTTGCCGCGCAGTGACGGATGGGAACGGTCAACCATGGTATCAATCAATCCAAGGCGGATTCCGGGGGTCTCCCGAAGGTTTAAATTCTCTTTACTGGCGAAATCCGCCACTGAATAGGCGGTATCGGCAGAAGATACGCTGCCGGTTGCCGGTAAAAAAAGATAATTTAAATCGACCTTGGCATTTTTCATATCGCCTGACAATTCAGTAGCCGATTTTGGTAATTTCGTCCCTTTGGGAGCCTCTACCCGGGTCAGGACCATGCCCAGCCCTTTCAGATATCGCCGTCCGCTGACATGATATCCCTGCTCTTTGGCGTTGAACCGGGCCGTTTTGCTGGCAAGGACCAATATTTCATCATTAACCGCCAGCGCGCCGTTATTGTCGTAAATCCCTTTAAATTCACGGTGCCGGTCTATTGCTGAATCAAGAATATCCAGGGTCCGCCTCGTTTTGGCCGCGGATATTTTCTTTTTTAGATCAGAGTGGTGCGCGGTTTGTTTGTCAGTTTGATGCCCAGTTTTTTCAGCGGTCTTGGTGGTGGCCTGCTCTGATGCCTCTTCGGTGGCCGCCTTGGTGGCAGCTTGCTGTGAGGCTTTATCGGCGGCCTGCTGTGCGGCCTTGTCAGCAGCTTCCCGGGCCGCTTTATCGGCAGCCTCCTGTGCGGCTTTATCTGCGGCTTCCTGTGAGGCTTTATCTGCGGCTTCCTGTGAGGTTTTATCGGCAGCTTCCTGTGAGGCCTTATCGGCGGCTTCCTGTGAGGCCTTATCGGCAGCTTCTTGTGAGGCTTTGTCGGCGGCTTCCTGTGAGGCTTTATCGGCAGCTTCTTGTGAGGCCTTGTCGGCAGCCTGTTGTGAGGCCTTGTCGGCAGCTTCTTGTGAGGCTTTATCGGCGGCCTGCTGTGC
>JAADGA010000262.1 GCA_013152615.1 Alphaproteobacteria bacterium | reverse complement strand
GAACAGCCCGGCAGCCCCAACACCCATTTACCATGCAATTTGGCCAGCAGCATCAGGTTGCCCGGGTCAACCGGCATACCGTAATGAATGATCTGTCCGCCTGCGCGCATGATCGCCGCCGGAATAACATCCCGCCGGTCGGTAATTGCGGATGCCCCCATAATCAATATCATGTCATGATCTGTCCGGGTTCTTTCCAGCAGGAGATCGGCCAGGGCTTTTTCCTCATGAGCGCATTTAACGTCATCAACAAGGGCCGTTGCAAAAGCCGCCAGCCGGTGCGTCATGACACGTTTGGCTTTTTCGAACAGTTTTTCGGTGGTACCGGATAATACCGTCTGAATCATGATCGCTGTTTGCGGCTGGAAAGGGTGTAAATTAAGCAGACGGCCCGCGGTGTCAGCAACAAGGTTTATCACCGCCTGCCGCTCGGCCGCCAGCGGGATAATCTTGACCGTGGCCACCATCTGGCCCGTGCGAACGATGGCATGCGGGCTAATGGTCGCCAGCGTGATCGCCTCGTCCTGATGGTTCAACTGATTGACCGCCGCTGCATTGATCTTCACCAGCCCGTCCGCCGCCGCATAAAGATTGACCCGGCCGGTAAAGGCCTCGGCACAGGTGATATGATCACCGGCAATATGATCCGAGATTTCCCGGGCCGCCTCATCCTCGGTCATATCCGAGGCATCCGGAATTGCCGCTATGACGTGAGTAATATTATTTTTCCCCAACGCCCTAATGTCGGATTCGGTCAAAATATGACCCTTTTTTAGCAGGCCGGACGGCAGCCGGACGCTATGGGCGAGCATCGCACCGGAGAGCCTGTCGACAGAAAAATTACCGAACTTCATCTGCGCCGCCCTTGCGATAGACCGACATCATCTGTGCCATCACCGAAAGCGCAATTTCCGCCGGGGTTTTCGCCCCGAGATCAAGCCCCGCCGGGCCATGTATCCGCCCGATTTCTGCGGCGGCAAGGCCGCGGGCGGTCAGGCGTTCCACCCGGGCGGCATGGGTTTTCCGGCTGCCGAGCGAAGCAATATAAAACGCCGGGGATTTCAGCGCGACTTCAAGGGCCGGATCATCCAGTTTCGGATCATGGCTCAGGGTGACAATCGCGGTGCCGGAGGTGATCTCCCGAGCCATCAGAGCCTCATCCGGCCAATCCAGACACAGATCAACATCCGGAAAGCGGGCGGCACTGGCAAAGCTTGTCCGCGGATCAATGACCGTGGCCGCGATATCCAGACTGCGGGCAATTTTCACCATCGCCTGGGTGATATGAACCGCACCAATGATAAATAATTTCAGCGGCTGGTCAAAAACCTGGGTAAAAAGAACCTGTCCATCCACTTCTGTCAGGCGACTTTTCTGTGCATAATCCACCCCCGGCTGAAATACAGTCTCGCCGGTGATGCAATTGGTTATCAGAATTACCGGCGCAGTCGCCCCGAGGATTTTATCAACAAAAGGCAGTTTCTGCTCAATTGATTCAACCAGCACCCGCACCCGGCCACCACATGACAATCCGACCTGCCACGCCTGATCATTACTGACGGTAAAATCAAGCAGCCGCGGGATATGGGTTGCCATTGCCTCCTCCGCCGCCGTAATCACCGCCCCTTCAATACAGCCGCCGGACACCGAGCCTTCAAGCCCGCCATGATCATCAATGATCATATTGCTGCCGACGGGCCGTGGTGACGACCCCCAGGTTGCCACCACCGTCGCCAGCGCCAGCCGGCGCCCGGCGTCGTGCCAGTCGCGGATATTTTGCCAAATGGGGTGCCAGTCTGTCATCATGACCGTATTTTGAAATAAAAAACCCTTGAGTGCAAGCGCTGTTTATTCCGACCAGACCGCAAATTCATTACCACTTGGTTCGCTGAAGTGAAACCGTCGGCCACCGGGGAAAGCAAATATATCCCGTATTATTTTACCGCCGGCAGCTTTCACTTCCGCTGCGGTCGCGGCCAGATCATCGCTATACAGCACCACCAGAACCGAGCCGGTGGCGCAGGAGGCCGCGAGGTCGGAGTGATAAAAGCCGCCATCCGTCCCCTGCCCGCTGAAGGCCGCATAATCCGGGCCAAAATCCTGAAAATCCCAGCCAAAAACTCTGGTGAAAAAAGCTTTGGTTGCGGCCAGGTCCGAGGCCGGAATCTCGATATAATTTATTTTATGATGATTGCTCATGGATATTCCTGTTGTCTTTGCCCCGCTATATTACCTATATATGATCCAGATCATAAAGGCAAAAAAGGACCCTGATATGACCAATGCCAATCTTTACGCCCTGTTTCAGAGCCGCTTTCCGGCTGACCTCAATAAAATCTTTTTGCAACAGGAGGATGGTGCCGGTCTCACTTACGGGGAAATGGACCGGCTGTCCGCAGAACTTGCCGCCATATTGACGGCGCGGGCGGTCCGAAAAGGCGACCGGGTTCTGGTGCAGGTGGAAAAATCAATGACGGCGGTCTGTCTTTATCTGGCGTGTCTGCGTATCGGCGCGGTATATCTGCCGCTGAACACGGCCTATACCGTCAAAGAAGTGGCCTATTTCATCGACAATGCCCGGCCAGTGTTATTGATAGTGGCTCCGGAATTCGTCGAAAGCTATTCGGTTCCGGGCTGCACGCTGGACGAATTGGCGGCGGCGGCCGGACGATGCCCGCCACTCACTCAGATAGCCGAAATGGCGGCGGATGACCTCGCGGCGATCCTCTATACCTCCGGCACCACCGGCCGCTCAAAGGGCGCGATGCTCAGTCACGGCAACCTTGCCAGCAATGCGCTCACCTTAGGCAAAATCTGGCAGTGGCAGCAGGATGATATTCTGCTTCATGCGCTGCCGATTTTCCATGTTCACGGGTTGTTTGTCGCCCTCCACTGCGCCCTGCTTGGTGGCTCCAGCGTGTGGTTTCTGCCGCGTCTTGATGTCGATGCCCTGATCCGGCTGCTGCCGCGCTCAACGGTTCTGATGGGGGTGCCGACTTTTTATAGCCGCCTGCTTGAACATCCGGAATTCAGCGGGCAGATTTGCCGCAATATGCGGTTGTTTATTTCAGGGTCGGCCCCGCTGCTGAACGAAATCTTTCACCAGTTTGAAACCGTCACCGGACAATGCATACTGGAGCGCTATGGCATGACCGAGGCCGGGATGATTACCTCCAACCCCTATGACGGGGCGCGTATCGCCGGTACCGTTGGTTTTCCCCTGCCGGATGTTACCGTGCGCATTGCCGACGGCGATGGAAGCCCGCTTCCTCCCGGGGAAACCGGTATTCTGGAATATAACGGGCCGAACCTGTTTCAGGGCTATTGGGAAATGCCGGAGAAAACCCGGGAAGACATGCGCGCAGACGGTTTTTTCATCTCGGGCGATATGGCGGTCGCCGATGAAGACGGGCGGATTTCCATTGTCGGGCGGGCCAAAGACCTGATTATCGCCGGTGGCTTTAATATTTACCCGAAGGAAATTGAAGCGGTTATTGATCAGCTCCCGGGGGTTCGGGAGAGCGCGGTCATCGGCTGCCCCGACCCGGATCTGGGGGAATTCGTGGTGGCAATAGTTGTGCGGGAAGAAGACAGTTCTCTCACCGAACCGGATATTCTGGCACAAATCTCCGGTGATCTGGCGCGTTTTAAACAGCCGCGCCGGATAATCTTCCGGGACAGCCTGCCGCGCAACACCATGGGCAAGGTCCAGAAAAATATCCTGCGAAATGACCTGAAAGGCCCGGTTATTCGTAACTCGGGTTGACTTTTGATTTTCCGCGCTGGTTGAGCAGCCGCAGACGCAGGGCGTTGAGCTTGATAAAGCCGGCGGCGTCACGCTGGTCATAAACCTGGTCTTCTTCGAACGTCACATGGGCCATGGAGTATAGCGACTGCGGTGATTTGCGTCCGACCAGATGGACCCCGCCCTTGTAAAGCTTTAGCCGCACGGTGCCGCAAACATGCTGTTGCGAACAATCAATCAGCGCCTGCAGCATCTCCCGTTCCGGGGAAAACCAGAGACCATTATAGATTAACTCGGCATAGCGCGGCATCAATTCATCTTTGAGATGCATCGCGCCGCGGTCAAGGGTGATGCTTTCAATCCCGCGGTGGGCAGCGAGCAGAATGGTGCCGCCCGGAGTTTCATAAATACCGCGTGATTTCATACCGACAAAGCGATTCTCCAACAGATCAAGACGACCGATACCGTTGGCCCCGCCAAGGTCATTCAGTTTGGCGAGCAGAGTGGCCGGTGACAGGGTAACGCCGTCAATGGCAATGGCGTCGCCGTGGTCAAAGCCAATTTCAATATACGTCGGCGTGTCCGGGGCATCCTCGGGGGCGATAATGCGGTTATAGACATATTCCGGGCTTTCCTGCCACGGGTCTTCAAGCAGTTTGCCCTCGCTTGAGGTATGAAGCAGATTGGCATCAACCGAAAAGGGAGCCTCGCCGCGTTTGTCTTTCGCCACTGGAATCTGGTTTTTTTCGGCATAGTCAATCAGTTTTGTCCGGCTGTTCAGCTCCCATTCCCGCCACGGCGCAATCACCTTGATATCCGGGTCAAGGCCATAATAGCCGAGTTCAAAGCGCACCTGATCATTGCCCTTGCCGGTAGCCCCGTGACAGACCGCATCGGCGCCGACCTGATGGGCAATCTCAATCTGGCGCTTGGCGATCAGCGGCCGGGCAATCGCGGTGCCGAGCAGATACACCCCTTCATACAGCGCGTTGGCCCGAAACATCGGAAAGACATAATTTGCGACAAATTCCTCGCGCAGGTCTTCGATAAAAATTTCTTTGCAGCCAAACATTTCAGCCTTTTTGCGCGCCGGTTCCAGCTCATCCCCCTGACCGAGGTCGGCGGTAAAGGTGACCACTTCGCAATGATAGGTGTCTTTCAGCCATTTCAGAATAATTGAGGTATCCAGCCCGCCTGAATAGGCCAGCACCACTTTCTTAATATCATCAGTCATGATTTTTCCTGTATTCGCGTTGCGTGTTCACTCGCCATTAATTATATAGTTCAGTCAGCTTTTTCAATGATTTTGTCAAAAACCCCACGATAGTTGGCGACACTGTTTTTCCAGGTGCGGACTTCCTCGACATATTTGCGCCCGCTAGCGATTATTTCGGGCCAGCTTTCACGCTTTTGCAGCAGGTCAACGATGGTCCGGGCAAGGTCAGGCGCACTGTCGGGCGCAAACAGCACCCCGGTTTTGCCATCTTCAATCAATTCCCTATGGCCGCCGATGTCGGACGCCGCCACCAGCTTGTGCTGGGCCATCGCCTCCAGCGGTTTTAACGGGGTGACAAGCTCCGTCAACCGCATTTTCTTGCGCGGATAAACGAAGATATCAACCTGATTATAATAGTCCTGTACCTTGTCGTGAGGCACCCGGCCAGTGAACATCACATTATTTTCCATGCCATAATGACTGGCAATTTCTTTCAGCTTTTCATCCTCCGGCCCGCCGCCTACCAGTAACAGTTTGATGTTTGAAACGTCTCTCTTGATAATCGGCAGGCTCGCCAGCAGAATATCCAGCCCCTCGTAATCATAGAATGAACCGATAAAGCCAAGGGTTATCGCCCCCGCAAGACCCAGTCTGGCCCTCAGGTCCGCATCCGGCTCGGACGGGCCGGGAAATTTACTGACATCAACCGCATTGGGAATCAGGGTAATTTTTTCCGGCGCAATCCCGCGCGCAACTAAATCCTGTTTCAGACCATGGCAAATCACGGTGACCGCGTCCGCTGTGCGCACCACCTTCATTTCCATATCCCGGGTCAGACAATAGCGCAGGTCACCCTCTTTGCAGCTACCGTGGCTTACCGCCGCATCTTCCCAGAACGCCCTGATTTCATAGAGCAGCGGAATATTGCATTCTTTTGCCACCGTGGCCGCCGCCAAGCCGTTCAGCATCGGCGAATGGGCCTGAATGACATCAATTTTTTCCAGTTTGACAATCTGGCGCAGGCGTTTTTTCAGACTTCGGACGACCTCATACTGGTTGAGGATTGGCAGTTTGGTCAACAGACGGTTATAATTGGTAGTGCGGTAGAATTTGAAGCCGTCAACAGTTTCTTCCGGGTCAGTCGCTCCCAAATGCTTGATACTGGTGACATGGGAGGTCTGAAAGCCAAGTGCGCGCTGCCCGCGCAGAATCTGGTAACTGCGGAAACTATAGCCGCTGTGCAGGGGGATCGAATGGTCAAAAACATGCAATATACGCATAAAATTTCTCTGGTCAGGTCGCGGCGGCAATGGCCCGACAGCGCTCAATGGATTGGGTGAACAAGGCCATGGCACGGGGCCAGTTATGATGGCTGATCATGCGCGCACGTCCGGCCGCTGCCAGTCGGTCCCGCTCGGCCTCGTCATCAAAAATTCGGGAAATATGGGTGATATATTCATCCGCTGTCGTCGCCACCAGAATATGGTCGCCCACCACCGCATCGACCCCGCGGGCAGAGGTGCGGCTGCTGATAACGGGGACACCCATAGCCATGCCTTCGAGTATTTTATTCTGGGTACCCCGGGCAATTTCGAGCGGGGCCACCATCAATGCCGATTTGCGGACGTAAGGGCGAATATCATCGACAGTACCGGTGACCATAACCCCCGGCATGCGGTTTAGCGCCGTAATATTGCCGGGCGGTGCGGCACCGATAACACTAAGGGTGACATCCGGATATTTTATGCGCAGCGCGGGCAGAATATCGCGGCAAAAGGCCAGCACCGCTTCCTCATTGGGATAATAATCCATCCGGCCGACGAAACTGATACTGCGGCGAACATAATCCGCTTCATCACCCTTGTCGCCGGGGGTAAAGAACTCAAAATCAACCCCGTTGGGGAAAAACCCGCACGCCACACCGGTGCCATAGCTTTGCAGGGTAGCCACCTCAAAATCCGTGGCACAGGTGCAGAGATTAAATTGGTGGCATAGCGCTTTTTCCTGCCGTTCAAGCTTTATCCCCTCGAGACGATAGCCAAGGCTCACCGGCCATTGTTTGAATTTGGCAAAGGCCAGCCATTTCTGACTGTCCATATCACAAAAATCCAGCAATTTCGGAATGTCTTTCACCCGGGAGACATATTGGGCGGCGGTCGAACTGAAGGCTATGATCAGATCAAAATTGCGGCTTGCCAGCAAATGGTTGACTTTCCGTTGCAAGTGCCGCGAATAAAAAAAGCCCATGGAGGACGGCTCAAACGTTAACAGCCGCGCGGCCATACGCGCCACCTGAAGCGGGGCATTGACTTCGCACAGCACATAATCATGGCAATAGTCCCGGATACCGTGACAGGATTCGGCCTCTTCTTTCGACCGTGTCAGTGATGCCACCGTGACCCTGTGGCCCGCCTGATGAAGGTGACGCACCATATTGAATGACCGGATTTTGTCACCCCGTGTCGGCGGATAGGGGAACCGGTGACTAAGAAAAAGAACGTCCACTAACACTGCCCTTATTTATATAAAACCAAAATCCGGTCCGCTTATCGGGACAGCTCTTTCAGCAATTTACGGGCATTTTCCAGCCCCGGGAAACTGTTGCCGCTGGAAATAACGGTTGTCAGTTCCTGTCGCGCCACAGCTTTTTTACCGGCATTATTCAGCGCAACCGCCAGATGATAGCGGATTTCCGTCATCTCGGGTGCCGCCGTAACCGCTTTTTGCAGCAATTCCAGTCCTTTTTTATTATGGCCCTGTTGCACCAGAATCCAGGCATAGGTATCAATAAAAGGTGCCGCATTCGGGAACAGTTTATAGGCCTGTTGTGCCGCGGCAAGGGCTTTCTTCTTCTGTCCGGCCTGACTATACAGCCAGGCAATATTATTCAGCGCCACCGGATTTTTCGCTTTCATCGCCAGAATAATCTCATACTGCTTTGTTGCCTTGGCATAATTCTTGACTTTGAGGTAATGCCCTGCCAGCAAATGATGTACCGCCAGATCTTTCGGATTTTTTTTCAGCCATGCTGCCATGACTTTCACCGCCTTGCCTGATTGATTATCCTTGATATAAGCCCCGGACAGTTCAAGCGTAAACCGGCTGCCTCTCGCCCCGAGTTTCCGGGCCTCGATATAGCTTGCCAATGATTTCGCCGGTTTATTCTCGCGTCCGAATAACCGTCCCTGAATAATATAAACCACAGGATTTTTTTTATTTGTTTGCTTTAACTGATCAATATATTTCTGGGCCTTGCCATAATTTTTCTGTGCGGCCTCCAGTCCCACCAGATCAATGATTACCGGCATCTTGTTCTTGGCCAGTGACAGGGCTTTCAGAAAGCTTGAACTGGCGGCGGCGGCATCATGATTACGCAGTTGCGCCCGGCCAAGCAGCTGATAAGCCCCGGCATTTTTACCAAGGATAGCCGCCATCCGCTCAAATCTTCCAACCGCAGAAGCGGCATCATTCTCCATCAGATATATGTTGCCGCTGGCCTCATAACCGACGGCCCGATCCGGATAATCCTGTATGATCTGTTGGGCGACGGCACTGGCGCGAACGAGCTTCTTCTGCAAGATAAAGAATTCCGAAAACTCTACCCGCGCCCGAATATTACCCGGATTGGCATCAACCTCACGCTGATAATAGCCCTCAGCCGTCGCAAAATCCTTCTTTCTGGTATAATAGCGGGCCAAAGCCATCAGGGCGCCGGTATTTTTTTTGTCCGTGGTTAAAACGTGGTTAAAATCTGCTGATAAATTTTGAGTGCTGCGTCCACATGGCCGTCTTGCTCCGCCAGCCGCGCCAGATTCATTGACGCCGAATAATATGTCGGCGAAACTTTCAACGCTTTTTCAAAGGCGGCTTTCGCAGCAACCTTTTTCCCCTGTCCAAGCAGGGCAACCCCTTTCAGATTATAACCGACCGGATTAACCGCCGATTGTTTAATCAGGGTTTCGGCCCCCTTTATTGCCGCCGCGAAATTTTTCTGCCGCAGTGAAATAAGGGTTATATATGTCGCCGCCCGTTTTGAATTGGGGTCCTTGTCCAATATTGCCTGTAAATTGCTCTGGGCAGCCTTGGCATTACCGGCGGCAAGCTCGCTCAAGGCCAACTGTGTTTTCAGAGTGCTGGCCCCGGGCTTCATTTTAACGGCTTTTTTAAAGAAATCAGTGCCTTTCTGATAATGGCCAAGTTTCATATTGGCACTGCCGAGCAGCGCATATATCACCGATCCGGCCTTGCCGTCCCTGACTACCGGCATTAAAATATTGACCGCCTGCCGGGCATCATCCTGATGTAACAGCGCCGCCCCCAGTAACCGGCGGGCCACAACATTTTTCGGCGCTATCTTAATCAGCTTGTCCAGATAATAAATCGCCTGGGCATAATTTTTCCGGGTATAATTGATGATGGATCTCAAAATCAGGGCGCCGGGAAAATTATCCAGCGCCTGTCCGGAATTATCCAGGAATTCCTCGGCTTTATCCAGATTGTTTTTCTTGGCATAAATGACCGCAGACAAATAATTCGCCAGTGGGTTTTTCGGCGTAATCGAAAAGATGACATTCAGCTTTTCCAGAGCCTCATCCGGCCGGTTAAGGTCATACAGGATCGCCGACATCTTAAACAGCGCCGGGATATTTTTAGGGTTATATTGCAACGCCTGTTCAAAATAGGACATGGCTTTTTTGGGACCGGATTTCAGATTGACCAATTCCCCTTTCAGGACCAGCGCCCGGATATTTTTCGGGTTATGATCAAGGACTTCATCGACCCTTTTGCCTGCCTTATCCATCTTTTTCTGAAAATAATATATTTGGGCAATGGCAACGCCGAGGCTGTCACTCTTGCCACCGGCCTGTTCACCCTTTTTAAAATAATAAAGGGCTTTATCAATATTGTTCAACCCCTGATAGGCATTGCCGATAATGAGGTAAAACTCGGCTTTTTCCGCCTTGGTGATATCCTTTTCGTGAAGCTGGTCCAGTATCTTTTTATACTCATGCTCAAGCAGCCATATTTTACTCAGATTGAGAATGACCTTTGACTTTTCCATGCCGAGTTTAATCGCACGCAAATATTCTTTTTCGGCGGAAGGGGCATTTCTGGTCTTAAGATATAGATCGGCCAGCGCAACCCTGTTTTGAGCATTTTTCGGCTCGGCCAGAATGGCATTTTGGCATTTTTCAACTGGATAATTGCCGCCTTGATATCGCCCTTTTTAAGATATTGTTCGGCATCCTTTTTATAAGACGCACTCCTGCCGTTATCCACGGCTCCATTAGCCGGCACTCCGGCCCTCGCAACTGATACCCCCATAAACAACATAATGGAAAAGATGAACAGATTTTTCATTTTATATGCCTTTATTTGCTGTCGCTTCATTGCTGGTTAAATCGTCTGCTAATTCCACAAATACTCTAGAGTGAAATGTTATATTGTCGAACCAGACCATAGAATGTCGGTCGGCTTATGCCTAACATTTTCGAGGCTCTACTCACATTCCCGCTGGCCTGAACCAGCGCCCGGTTAATCGCCCGGATATCCGCATTTTCCCTGACAACTTTCAAGTCCAGTAATTCCAGTTCACTTTTTTCGACGTTAAGTTCCATATCGTCGGCGGTTATCTTCTTGCCATTACACATGATAACCGCTCTTTTAACCCGGTTTTCCAGTTCGCGCACATTGCCCGGCCATTTATAGGACGCAATAGTCGTCAGCGCATCCTGGGTGAATCCCCTGACCTGTTTTTTCAGTTCAATATTAAATTTGATCAGAAATGTTCTGGCCAGAAGAATAGCATCTCCCTCACGATCTGCAAGTGAGGGAATATTAATAATAATTTCACTCAATCGGTAGAACAGGTCCTCGCGAAATTTTCCCTCGCCGATATCACGCTCAAGATCCTGATGGGTGGCACAGACCACCCGGACATCGACCGGGATTTCCTTGCGCCCTCCGACCCGTTCAACGACCCGTTCCTGTAGAAAACGCAACAGTTTAACCTGTAGTGAAAATTGCAGGTCGCCAATCTCGTCAAGGAACAGCGTACCGCCCTCGGCCAGTTCAATTTTGCCAACCGTCTGCTTGACCGCCCCGGTGAAGGCACCCTTTTCATAGCCAAACAATTCGCTCTCAAGCAGGTTTTCCGGGATCGCCGCACAATTGATCGCCACAAAGCGACCATCCCGTCGCTCGCTGGAATTATGAATCGCCCGCGCCAGAAGCTCTTTGCCAGTGCCGCTCGCCCCCAATAATAATACCGATACATTCGCCGGGGCCACCCGTTCGATCATATCACATATCTTATACATATTGGGACAGCCGGTGATCAATCCCGGAAACCGGGAGGATTGGCTGATCTCTGACAAGCGCTGATTTTCGGTCTCCAGATCATAAAGTCTGAACGCGCGGTCAACAATCAGGCCCAATTGTACCGGATCAACCGGTTTCTGGTAAAAATCATACGCCCCCATAGCAATAGCTTTCACGGCGCTTTCATGACTGCCATGGCCACTGGCAACAATAATCTTGGTATGAGGGGCCACGCGCATGATTTCCTCCAGCGTCGCAAAGCCCTCGGTCGTGCCGTCCGCATCCGGCGGCAGTCCCAGGTCAAGCGTAACCACGGCGGGTTTGCCGGTTTCCAGCACCCGAAGAGCCGCCGGGCGATCCCCCGCGATGATAGCGTTATAATTCTCGAAATTCCACTTATACTGCCGTTGAAGGCCGGGATCATCTTCAACTACCAGCAGGATTCTTTTCTCTTCTCCGGTCATATTTTTCCACCCTCTGCCTGACCTTCGCGGCCCGCGTCAACCAAACGCAAATAAACCTTCATCGTCGTCCCCACATTCTGTTTGCTTTTGACCTCAAGCCTGCCACCCAGCCGTTTGATCATCTCCCGGCTTTCATAGGCCCCAATGCCGTAGCCATTCTCTTTTGTTGACCGGAACGGCCTGAACAGCTCATTCTGGATAAAATCCCGCGTCATGCCGTGACCATTGTCCTTAACCTGTATAATCGCAAAACCACCATCGCAGGTCATGCCGATTTCCAGTTTTATATTTCCTTCTGCACAAGCCTCGCGGGCATTCTCGACCAGATGCATAAATATCGTCTCGACACTTTCCTCATCCGCATAAACCTCGACCTCCTCCGGCCCCGTGAACGCGATATTCACCCCGCGGCTATGATAGCGTGCAACCATTTGCCCCATAATATGACTTATATTGAGGATTTTATCTATTTTTTTCCGGGAAGGCTCCTGAACAACCGTGATTCGGGACAGCAAACTGTTCATTTTTTTGGCGGAATCCTGAACGGTCAATAATACATCCTTCTGGAATTCAGGGTTATCCGCATGCTTTTCCGCATTTTTCACAATGAGCGACAACTGGCTGGCCAAATTCTTGATATCATGAACAACAAAGGCAAATTTTCGATTAAAAGAATCAAACTCGCGGGATTCGGCCAGAGATTTTTCTGCAATCTGTTCCGCGAGATAGCTGGCCAGTTGACGACCAATTGTTTTTAACAGATCCGTACTCTCCCAATTCAGGTCACTTTTCACCCGCGGCTGGAGCAAAACCACAAAGCCCACCAGTTTACCCAAATGATTGAGCGGCAGAACCAGCCAATATTGTAAATTACACAACAGCCACGACGGCACCGCAATATCATGAGACTTGATATTGCCCTCGTCTGTATCGCTGTTCAGATCAACAATCCACTCTTTCTGCTCAAGGAATTTTATAAATTCGTCACCGGATAATAATTCATCTTCCACATCGATGCCAAAATTCCATTTGGCCGCCAGTTGAAAGACGTCCGGCTGCTCCCGCAGCCATAGTGCGCCGCCGGAACTATCCATGACATCCGCCATGGTTTTAATAACACGTTCGCGTAAATTATAATGCTCGCCCGTAGCCGAGATTGTATTGATAAATTTCAGCCATTCTTCCCGGTAATCATAACGATACTGGAAAAAATGCTTGGACAGCAATACCTGGGTCAGCGCCCTGAATTTTCCGGAACTGATAAGAACCACCAGCCCCAGCAATGCCACCAGGATAAAACTGACCTGAAATATATTGCCCCACCGGCCACCAAAATTCTGCAGGAAATACCCCGCTGCCGACATGCCGATTAAATAGGCTCCGGTACCGACCAGCGTGACGGTATGAAAAGCAACCTTGCGCGACAGTTTGATATTCAGTTTCCAGGTTGGATTTCTGGAAACCGCAACCGCAAGTACCGGAACAATCAGAAAATTTACCATCCCCCGGGCATCAAATAATTTACCGCCAATCGCTGAAAAAAGCAGGCTGTCGGCATAGATAAGAAAATCATAAATATAGAGGACCGCCACCGCAAGCACCAACAGCTTGATCCCCCAGCGCCCGTCTTCGGCTGAATTGCGATAAAGATTTTCAACCAGCAGAAAAATAACGATGCACAGGACCAGCGTGCTGTAAATACTATAGTGAACCAGCGGCAGCAGTGTCGGATAACCAAAAGTAAATACTGTTTTTACCAGACTCAGGATTATCGCGATCGCAAAAAAGGAGAATAGAAAAAATAATAAATTCCTGCCGAGGCCGTCATTGCCCTGCATCGTCCAGATCCGGGATAACAACAGCGAGAAAAAGACCGCCCAGCTCACCCCGCGCAAGGTTTCCAGAAATGACAGGAAATAGACTATTTTGCCGATATCCAGAAAAGCGGCCGCCGTGGCCAGTGACCATAAAGCACTGACGAAAATTGCCAGAATTAACCACCGGCTTTCAAAACGGCCTTTCCTGTTAACCGCAAGATAAATCCCGAGCGCCAGATAAGACAGACCGGAAAGCAGGAAGGTTACAAAACCAATATTGCCTAATTCTTTTTCCATCTGCCCGCGTTACCTCACACCATCCGGCCATAACACCACCCGTACCGTTTGAATGAGGATAAGGAAATCAAGAAACAGGGAATAATTCTTGATATAGTAAAGGTCATATTCCAGTTTACGTTTGCTGTCCTCTTCCGAGGCACCATAAGGATAATTCAGTTGTGCCCAGCCGGTAATGCCCGGCTTGACCCGGTGCCGTTCGCCGTAAAACGGGATCTTTCGTTCCAGTTGATCAACGAAAAAAGGCCGCTCGGGACGGGGGCCGACAAAGCTCATTGTGCCACCAAGGACATTGAATATCTGGGGAATCTCGTCAATTCTGCTGGCCCTGATCATCCGGCCAAGCGCCGTTACCCGGGCGTCACCCTTCGCCGCCCATTTGGGCACACCGTCGGCCTCCGCATCAATGGTCATGCTTCGGAATTTCAACACATTAAACGTCCTGCTGTTCAAACCAACCCGTTCCTGACGGTAAAATACCGGCCCCTTGCTGCTGATCTTCACCAGCAGGGCAGTAATCAACAATATCGGTAAACTCAAAATCAGCAACAACAGACTTGCGCTAATATCAAATATTCGCTTCAGGACAAGATCAAAATCGCCGCCCCCACCAAAGCCGTCAGAAAATACCATCCAGCTCGGATTGACATTCTTCAGGCTGACGGTCCCGGACTGGCGTTCAATAAATGTTGTTGCCTCAATAATATTGCAGCCCTCAATCTTGCAATCAAGCAAATCATTTATCGGCAGGGCTCCCCGCCTTTCCTCGATCGCCACCACAATTTCCTGGGCTGACAGCTGGTTGACAATTTCTTTCAACGAGTGACCATCCTTGAAATCTTTCGCTGCCTTTACCGTTCTTTCATTATCATTTATCCGCAGAAAGCCGACGAATTCGACATCATTGGAATTTTTGGTGCCACAGGAACGAACCATCTCTGCCTGCTCCCCGGCTCCCAGAACAAGAATCCTCCTTTTTAACCCTCTTAAATCAACAAGATGCATATAGGTAAAGCGGCTGAACAGCAGGCCGATAAATGACAGCAGCAACGCATAGATTATCACGCTTCGCCACAGGTCAATAACCGGAAACATATAGAGAATGACCGAAAGGACAATGATGGAGAAGCCAAGACTTGCCGACAGACGTATTGCGGTAATTTTCAGATCGCGGCAGGCGTCAAGCTGATAAAGCCCGGTCGCCAGCAGCACAACATAAACCACCAGAACGAATGAAAAAATACCGCCCGCATTGGCAAAAAACTCCGGCGCGTCCAGCCCGACCTGAAAATAGCGGAAATTCAGCGCTCCCCAAATCGCCATCAACAAAATAATCGTTTCCCCCAGCCCCAATATAAATAACGACTTCGGAACATAATGTTTGAATATTCTGATCATTGTCTTATATGCGCCTCAAAACCCTCTTGACAAACGGCCTGCCGGATACCCCGCCGGCTACGGAATGACTAATTTCCTTCTCTTCACGCTACAATAGTATTTATTTATGAACAAAGCATTTCTAAAACCTTAGTAAGGTCTTAACAACAAAGAAAAATTATGGCTCCAGATACCATATTTCCAGTAATCTAACCGGATTTCCGCTTCAGGCCGATATCAGATAAAGCGAGCAACACCGGCAACAACAGGAAATCATAGACCAAGGCCAACAATATCATAATGACCGAAATCAACCCGAGCGCCCAGGTTGGCTGAAACAGGGAGAAAGTCAGAACCATGAATCCCAACGCCAAAACACATGATGTCATGAGCAGGGCCCCACCGATTTCACTATAGGTTGCCGCTAGGGCATTGACCACATTCCGGTGTTTTTTACCAGTATTTTCGCTATATTTAGTGATAAAATGGATGGTATCATCAACCACCAGGCCAAAGGCAATTGCCGCCACAACCGTCAGCGATACGCCGACATAATGGTAAATCCAGCCCCAAATGCCAAATCCCAGTATGATTGGCAGGATATTGACCACAAAACTGATCAAGCCGAGCTTCAGACTCCTGAAAGACAGCGTAATAATCAACGAAACGGTAATCAGGGCAAAGGCTATTCCTGCCAGCATTGATTTTATATTTCGCGCGGAAAGATTGGCAAACATGAGCGGCACCCCGGTGCCGCTGTCATGGGGGCTGATTAATTTCATCTGCCGCAATTTTTTACTTACCCGTGCATCAAGCTGGCGCATTTGCCGTGAACTCAGATTGCGGGCCGTCACCGTGAGCCGGGTATCCTCCCGGGCGATATCAATCCGGTCATTCAAATCCTGACCCGCCGGGAGCGACATTTCATACAACAACAGATATTGCGCGTTAAGATTGGCGTTTTTGGCAATAGTGGCTGAATGTTCTGACGTTTCTCCCGCTTTTCTGTTCATGTAAAAATTCATCTTCTTGAACAGCGAAACAATAGAGGAGACATGATTGATTTCCGGTTGCCCCAGCGCCCATTTATCGAATTTATCCAACCGGTTGAGAAAAGCGGGCGCCGTTATCCCGCCTTCTTTACCGGAAGAAATGACATACTCAATCGTCTCGACCCCGGTCAGGTGGTTGATCACAAATTCTGTATCCTGACGGAACTGGTTTCCCCGATCAAAATATTTCACCCAGTCATCATCAAACTCGATCTTCGTCACCCCGCTGCCGATCACTATCGTCACCAGCGTAATGGCCAGAAAAATATTTTTCCGCTTGCTGACAAGATACTCCGAAAATGCCGGGATAAAATTAGCCGACAGCGCAAACCGCCCGGGTTCGGTCCTGAAAATATGTCCTAATTTCATCCGTGCCAGCAACACCGGGAAAAAGGTCAGGCTGATCAGATAGCTGATCAGGATACCGATCGCAACCAGATTACCGAGATCGCGAAACGGCGGGGCATCACTGAAATTCAAACTGACAAAGCCGATCAGCGTGGTGATACTTGTCAGGAAAACCGGCAGGAAAGTACGCCTGATCGCCTGTTCAACGGCCCGCTTTTCATCCAGCCCCGCTCTCATCCCCCGACGGGTTACCGACAGCAGGTGAATAAAATCTGCCAGCGAAATGGTAATAAGAATGACAGGAACGCTCGACGTCCCGGCAGTCAGGTCAATCCCCAGATAGCCCGAACTGCCCATCGTCGCCGCGACCACCAACAGCATCATCAGCAAAATAACCGCCGATAACAGCAATGACCTGAAGAAAAAGGCGCATACCAGAAAAATAACCAGCAGGAACAGCGGAAACAGATATTGCAGATCATAGCCATAGGCCTGCGCAAAGGCATTATCCAACGGGACATCCCCGGTTATATAAAATCCAAGTCCGCTATATTTTTTATGAATGACATCTTTTATTTTCTCTACTTTTGTCATTATGGTCTGGATGGTATCGCTATCCCCCCTCGGGGCTGCCACATTCAGCGCGATCGCGGTGGTCGCGCCGTCGGGCGAGATAATCTGTCCCACCAGATCCTTGTCCGACAGGGCATATGCTTTTACCTTCGCGATAAGGCCCGGATCGCGGAGGCTGTCCGCCGTAAACAGGTCATTAATGACCAAGCCATCATCATTGGACGAAACATGCTGGAAATTGCTCAGCGACGTTACCCGGGTAACATAAGGAATCCGCCACGCCAACTTTGTTACCGTTAAAATGGCCTGCATTGATTTCGGGGTAAAAATGCTCCCGTCTTGTGCCGACAGGACAAGCAGGATGCTGTTGCTCTCGCTGAATCTCTGTTCCAGTGCCAGCAGCCGTTGACGTTCAGGGCTGTTTTTATCAAAGAAAATCCGGCCATCGCTGTTCTGTTTTAGAAAAGCCATCCCGCTGGCAAGAATGAAGGTAAACAGAAGCGGCAACAGCAGGAACAGTCGCCAATGCCGATCAAGAATACCGAACCACTTGATAAAAAGCTGATCTGATTTCCCTGCTGCCACCCGTATCCCGCCTTCCGCAATGCTATGACCCTGCCGGTTTCAGCATGAGTATCGACATTAAATCAAAAACCGGCACAATATTATCACACCGGATGTTTAATAAATTATCATACCGGATGTTTAATAAATTCTGGCGGCAGTCCCTTGACAAAGGCGGCATAAAATGGCTTTGAATTCTCATAAACCTGATCCTCAATAGCTTCCAGAGACACCATATAGGGACGGACCGGTCCATAATAGTCGACTTGCGGTCCAATTGGTTCAAAAGTGAAATAAAACCGCCGAAGCAGCTTCAGTAACCCCGGTTCCATCGCCGCAATCCAGTGGGTAATCCCGTGTTTGCGCGATTCCTGATACAGGCTTTTATAGAGGCCGATCACGATATCGGGCCGATGGCTGCGCCGGTTATTTTCCAGCCGCTTGATCGGGGCCGCATCGACACCCGCATCGTTAACCGCCATCCCATAGTCGCCGTCATCCTGTCTCTTGCGGATAGTCTTGCTGACTGCCAACCGGGAGATTTCCCCGGCATTGTCCAGAATATGATCGGGGACATCAATATCACAATGACCCAGCATCGGAAAACCCCGGGACGAATTGCGCACCAGCCGAAGGGTGCCGAGCGCATTGCCGAAATCATCAAAAGCCCCGAAATGCAGGGAATGCTGATCAAAAACATCGGTCTCACACTGGTCGGGGTAATCCGCTGGCTCAAGGAAACCTTTTTGCCGGCAATAGACATCATAACGTAACTGATACAGTTTTTTCAGGTCGCGCATATCTTCTGTTAATCTACCGGGGAAAGCAACATCCCGTTGCCAGAACTGCTTCTTTACCCGAAGTACCCTCCGGTCCTCCGTCTGCTTCTCCAGCCGAGGCATCGTTTCACTTAAATTTTTCCCCCGGGTCTTCATAGCCGTTGCTGTCATGTTATTCTCTCTTGAAAAAAAGAAAATATATTTCTTCATATTTCACCCCGGGAAACCTGAAAAAATCTATTATTACTTGTAGAAAAATAGCGGAGATATATTAATACTCCCTTAAAATATAGCCATTAAAATAAAGCTCTCAAAAACCGGCTTCCCCCGGTAAATTAAAAATATCTAATAATCAGGCGGTTACTGTGGATGCAATAAGAACCCTTAAAAAATTATACCGTAAAATTCAGCTCGGCATGCTTGACAGGCTATCCATAGACAAGCTTGAGCGGCTCGGCAAAAAAAAACTGCTCGACCGGTTCCAAAAGGCGCAGAATACCTCTCCGGCCCTCGCCGATATGCTGCAAAAAAAACGAATCGATGCCCAAGCTGTCAAAAGCATCGCCCAATTTACCGCCCTTGACTTCACCATGACCAAGGACAACAGCTTTAATCGCTATTCGCTGGCGGAATTATGCCGCCCCGGCAGTCTGGACAATCTGATGAGCGTGCTGACCAGTTCCGGTCACAGTGGCAATTTTGCCTATGGCCTGACCAGCTGGAAACAGGGGAAAAAGACACCTGATCTGATGGACCTCGCGCTGCAGGAAGCTTTTCAGATTGATCACAGGAAAAGCCTGATGGTCAATTGCCTGCCGATGGGGGTGCGCTTTCCCTCCAACTGTGTGACCCGGGCCGAGGTCAGTGTCCGCGAAGACATGGCCCTCGCCCTGATCCGGAAATTCGCCCCCGAATATGATCAGGTGATTATTGTCTGTGATCCGCTGTTTCTGAAATTACTGCTGGATGAAACCGGCAAATGGCAGGTCGACTGGTCCAAAATCCACACTCATCTGATTATTGGCGAAGAAACTTTTGGCGAGAATTACCGCAATTATGTTGGCCGAAAGCTCTATATTAACCCCGATGATCCGGCGACCGGCATTATCGGCTCCTCTATGGGGGTTGGTGAACTTGGCCTTAATCTGTGTTTTGAAACGCTGGAGACGATCGCGCTCAGACGCAAAATAAACCAGCATCCCGCCTTGATGAAGAAATTATTCGGCTGCCTCAGTGATCATGACCCGTTGCCGATGCTGTTCAGCTATAATCCGCTATCGACCTATATGGAAGTCAGCGCTGCGGATGATCACGGCTACGGCGGGCTTATGGTCAGCCTGCTGGACCGGGACATCGTCATACCGCTGTTTCGCTACCAGACCGGCGATGAGGCCAGATTATTGCATCAGGATGACATCATATCCGCCTTTCACGCCGCGGGCCTGCCGCGTCCCGACTTACCAAAAATGCCAATGATCTGTATTCGCGGACGGACGCATGAGCGCCTGTCAACCGGGCTTCATATCGGGGTGATCAAGGACGCCCTGTATCAAAACAGCGCTTTTGCCGACCGGATCAGCGGTGCCTTCCGCCTGAATAAAACCGAACCTGACAGGCTTCATAACAGGCTTCATATCCAGTTGCGCTGGGGCGAGGTCGCCGCCAATATCACCGCGCCTGATATTTGTTGTCACGATAATATCCTGATTCCATCGGAAAATGTCAGACTGTGGGATTACGACGCTTTTCCCTATGGCAAAGCCATCGACTATGAGCGCAAATTCAGCTATCTGGGATAATAGCGGCAAAGGGCACCATTCAATTATGCGCCTGAATGAATGCCTTTACTCTCGGGGCTATTTTTTTGCGCCATTTGCTGCCGTTAAAGATGCCGTAATGACCAACCTTCTTCTGCTCATAATGCAGCCTCATACTGTCGGTTATGCCGGTACAGATGTCATGAGCCGCTCTGGTCTGGCCAATCCCCGATATGTCATCGAATTCCCCTTCAACCGTCATCAGTGCGGTTTTTGCTATTGTTCCGGGATCAATCCGGCGGCCATTTGAGACCATCTCCCCT
This sequence comes from Alphaproteobacteria bacterium, assembly GCA_013152615.1. Lineage (GTDB taxonomy): Bacteria > Pseudomonadota > Alphaproteobacteria > Sphingomonadales > Emcibacteraceae > Paremcibacter. The sequence goes on along the minus strand of JAADGA010000262.1, from coordinate 2,612 downwards.
TTGGGCAGCGCATGCTTCTGAAACACCGTATCAACCGTTTGCAGATAATATTCCGCCGAAAGATCCATCACCGCCAGATATTCCTCATAAAACAGCCGGTGTTTTTCGACATCTTCATCATCGCCTTCGATCAAATGCTCAAACATCCGCTGCTGGGCGGCAATATGATCGGTCATATTCATGCTGAGGAAGGCGGATAGTTGCAGGAACCCCGGATAAACCAGCCGCATACAGCCCCGGTTCGGCCATGGCACCGAGTAGGTCACATTGCGTTTGAACCAGTCAAGGCTGTGATCGGCACTCATCAGATTAACCGCGGTCGGACATTTGCGGGTATCGATCGGACCGCCCATCAGGGTCATCGATTTTGGCACCGCCGGATTATTATCCGCCGACATGATGGCTACGGCCGCCAGCACCGGGACCGAGGGCTGACACACCGCCAGAATATGAATATCCGGCCCCAGCAGCTCAATCATCTCAATCAGATAATCAATATAATCGTCAAGATCAAACTTGCCTTTAAACAAGGGTACCATCCGGGCATCATTCCAGTCGGTGATATAAACCTCATGGTCGGGCAGCATCGCCTCTACCGTTCCCCGCAGCAGGGTGGCATAATGGCCGGACATTGGCGCGACGATCAACAGTTTCGGGTCGTTATTCTTTACATCACGGGCGAAATATTTCAGATTGCAAAACGGCTTTTCCAGGATGTTATGCTCACAAATGGCGACCTTCTTCCCCGCAACGATAGTTTCCTTCAGCCCGAATTTCGGCTTGCCGTAACGCCGGGTCAACAGCTCCATAACATCACAGGCTGCCGATATCTGTTTTGCCCCCGGCATATAGGACAGCGGGTTAAGCGGATTTGATAATGTCTGTTGGGTCATATCAATCGCAAATCTTGCAGGTGCGAATAAACTGCGCTGAAACGCGTACATCTGATACAGCATACTATGGTCCCTTTTACCCCGAAAATTATATAATTCCATGATTTCATTAACATAGGAATAATTTTTTCTGCTATGATCATAGACATAAGCTTAGTTGCACCGCAATATAAAAATATGTAAAATCAAATTTTAGCTGTTGAAATCAGGAAAGATAATGGAAAATAAGACATTGCACGGGCGCACCGCCCTGATTACCGGCTCCACCAGCGGCATTGGCCTTGGCATGGCACGGGCGCTGGCCGGTGCCGGGGCAAATATCATTCTCAACGGGCTGGGCGATCCCGGGGAAATGGCGGCGCTGGCAGCCGGGATAGCGCGTGAGCATGGGGTTGAAGTGATTTATGACCCGGCCAATATGCTCAGAGCCGACGAGATTTCGACTATGATCCGCCGGGCTGGCGAAAAATTCGGCGTCATTGATATTGTGGTTAATAATGCCGGGATTCAGCATGTATCCGCCATAGAAGACTTCCCGGATGACAAATGGCAGGCGATCATTGCGATCAATCTGGTATCCAATTTCCACACCATCAAGGCCGCGCTGCCGATGATGAAACAGCAGCGATGGGGCCGAATCATCAATCTTGCCTCCGCCCATGGTCTGGTGGCGTCGCCCTATAAAAGCGCCTATGTCGCGGCCAAACACGGCGTCCTCGGCCTGACCAAGACAGTCGCGCTCGAAACTGCCGAGCTCGGCATCACCTGCAACGCCATCTGCCCGGGATATGTCCACACACCGCTGGTTGAGGGCCAGATCGCCGACCAGATGAAAGCCCATAATATGTCGCGTGATCAGGTGATAAATGATATTTTTCTGGTCGCCCAGCCAAGCAAAAGATTTGTTGAGGTTGAAGAGCTTGGTCAAATTGCGCTATTCTTGTGTTCTCCCGCCGCCTGCTCCATCAATGGCATCGCTTTACCGGTAGAGGGGGGCTGGACCGCAAAATAAACAGGAGAGGACCATGAGCAAATTTCACCGCAACAGAAAAAAGCATATAGCCGGACAGGATAAACGCGCCATCTGGCTGCTCGGCGTCGCCGCCATATTACTGATACTGCTGTTCGCCTATATTTGAGGAGGGCGTAACAAAATCCCGAATTCTAATATCGGGAGGAAATTTTTCGATATTATTACTTTTAAAATGATTGCTCCCGGGTTTTCAGGAAGCGGATATCCGGGTTGTCATCGCGGGCCTTGTCCAGTCGCCAGGCGTTACGGGCGAGGAAAACCGGAGCGCCGCTATGGTCTTCGGCCATATTGACCTTGTTGCTGTCGATGAAGGCTTTCAGTTTGAAGCGGTCATCACATTCGACCCACAGCGCGGTATGAAGCGTGGTCGTTTCAAACCGGCACGGCACATTATATTCGGTCCTGATCCGGTCGGCCATAATTTCAAACTGCAACATCCCAACAACCCCGACATACCATTCGGAGCCAATCACCGGTTTGAACACCCGGGCGGCGCCCTCCTCGGCCAATTGCTGTAACGCCCGGCCCAGATGCTTGGCCTTCATCGGGTCTTCGGGGCGGACGGTCTGAATATGCTCCGGGGCAAAGCTCGGAATGCCGGTAAAATGCAGCTCCTCACCCTCGGTCAGGCTATCGCCAATCCTCAGGTTGCCATGATTGGGAATGCCGATAATATCACCGGGCCA
>JAADGA010000261.1:13149-16356 GCA_013152615.1 Alphaproteobacteria bacterium | reverse complement strand
GTACGCGCCCCGGCTTTCTTGATCCGCTCAAGCGCGGCGATGGCGGAATTTCCTGTGGCCAGCATTGGGTCAACCACCAGACAGAAGCGCTCATCCAGATGGGGCGGGGCCTTGAAATAATATTCCACCGCATGGAGGTCATCCGGGTCGCGATAGAGGCCGATATGGCCGACCCGCGCCGAGGGAATAAGATCAAGCAGCCCCTGTGCCAGCCCTTCTCCAGCCCGCAGGATGGAAAAAATACACATTTTGCGTCCGGCCAGTCTGGGCGCTGACATGGTGGCGATCGGGGTCTCAATCTCAATATTCTGTAACGGCAGATGGCGGGTGACTTCATAGCCCATCAGCAGGCTGATTTCCCGGAGCAGGCTGCGGAAATGCAATGATGGCGTCTGTTTCTTGCGCATGATGGTCAGTTTATGCTTGATCAGCGGATGTTCGATAAGAGTGACACCGTTCATGTTATTTTAAAACTCCTCGCAGAATTATTTGAGTGGCTGATTTTTTAGCCTGTTTGTAGAAATCCTTGTCGGCCAGTGTTTTACCGGTCAGGGTTTCAATCTGGGCTGAAAAATCCGCATAATGCTGGGTCACCGCCCAGATGGTAAACAGCAGGTGAATGGGTTCCACCGGGTGAATTTTACCGTCCTTGATCCAGCCCTTGATCACGCTGGTATTTTCATTGACAAGTTTTTTCAGATTTTCGCCGAGCAGGGTTTTTAAAATCGGCGCCCCCTCCTGAATTTCATTGGCGAACACCCGTGAACCGGCAGCGTGATCGCGGGAAAATCTGAATTTTTTATCGATATAATCGGTCAGGGTTTCTTCCGGGGTGCCGGTAACCTGCCATTCCATCATGCATTGCAGCCATTTATTCAGGGTTTGCTCAAGCACCGCAAGATAGATTTCTTTCTTGGTTTTAAAATAATACAGCAGATTGGGTTTGGACATGCCGGCCCTATCTGCAATCTGGTCAATTGTCGCCCCGCGCGAGCCATATTTGGCAAATATTTCCGTTCCGGCATCAAGAACCTTTTGCTGGTTAATAATCTGAATACGGGACCTTTTTTTCTGCATGGATCTTCTTTATTGCTTAAGTATTACTATCTGTTTTTTTAAATAATGCCTTAGAAGGTAACAGTTATTGCCGTTACTCCGTGTTGCGCAAGTCTTAGCACAAGTTTGGTGACTTTAACACAGGTTAGTGAAATCAAGGTATCGAATTTACGCTATAATCTGTGGGAATCAGATATATTTATTCAGAATATAACGGAAACATATATATAAAGCCGCACTCAGCGCCAAAAGTATATAGAAAATATTTTTATAGGATTTTGAGATAAGCCCGAAAAGAATACCGGCCTGCTGCTGGGGATTGTTCTTTTCCTTGCCCCTCAGGGTAATTTCCGTTTCATTCGGGTTTTCCTGCCAGGGACTGCGATAGTTTTTATAATCATCCGGGATCATATTAAATCCCAATTGCAGAATATTGGCACTTTGCCGCCGGTAGTTGAATACCAGGTCTTTGGACGTGAAATATATGGTCCTGAGGGATGAATCATTCTTCAGCTTGTCAAGAAAGGCGTCGATGACCACATCAGGCATATCCCCGTTCAGATTCTCTCCGGCCACCGGGCCATTTTGTCGGGCGAGGCCAGAAATATAAGTGGCTTCCGGATTGGAATTATCGAGGGTAAACCCGGATAGCTGACGGCGGCTGGCCGTGGGCAGCAGACTGGAGGATCCAGTGCTGCCGGTGAGGGGGTATTTGTTCAGATAAGGTAGGGGATATCTGTTTAAATAAGGCGAATTTACCAGATTTTGGGCGGTAAAGGATCGTAAACTGACAGGATTATGCGATAAATTCTGATAAATAATTGCCTTGTAAGGATTGCCGTGCTTGCCTGATGGCGGCCCGGATGATGTGATAACCCCGGCGCTGGCGCTGTATATCGGCAATAATAGTCCCGCCAAAACCATACATAATGTCAACAGGTTAAATCTCATATAAACATCCCTGGCACGGATAATTTGTTATGGGCTTAAAATAATGTATAAAGCTATAAAATTAAAGATCTTTTAATTTTAATCAATGACGCGGCTTAACACGGATACTCTAGCGGTTTTCTTTCATCAGGCGGCTTTTCTCCCGATTCCAGTCGCGTTCTTTTTCTGTTGCCCGTTTATCATGGGCCTTTTTGCCGCTGGCCAGACCGATTTTTACCTTGACCCGGTTTTTATCGTTAAAATAGAGCGATAGCGGGATCAGGGTTTTGCCCTTGCGCTGGATGGCGGCGGCAATTTTATTGACTTCGCGGCGGTGCAGCAATAATTTTCGCGGGCGCCGGGCTTCATGATTATAGCGGTTGCCCATTTCATATTCCTTGATATAGGCATTGATCAGGAATATCTCGCCCATTTTGGCTTCGGCATAGGCATCGGTTATATTGGCTTCGCCCGCACGCAGCGATTTAACCTCGGTGCCGCACAGCACGATCCCGGCCTCAAAATCCTGCTCAATATAGAAATTATAGCGGGCTTTGCGGTTCTGTGCGATCGTATTATTACGATCTTTTGGCTTGGCGGCGGCTTTTTGTTTCGTCATTTTCTGGATAACACACCGGCCCGGATCATGGCGGTCCTGACCTGTTCTCTGGTATTATCGCTGACCGGCACCATTGGCAGCCGGGTTTCAGCACTACAGATCCCGAGCAGGCTCAGCGCGTATTTTACCGGCCCGGGGTTGGGTTCGACAAACAGGGCATGATGCAGATCGGTTAATTTATCCTGAATATCGAGGGCGGCGGTGAAGTCGCCCGCCAGACAGAGATTCTGGAAATCAGACACCAGTTTTGGCGCAACGTTGGCGGTTACCGAAATACAGCCAACCCCGCCATGGGCATTGAAGCCGAGTGCGGTTTGATCTTCACCGGAAAGCTGGATAAAATCCGTTCCCATCGCCAGCCGTTGCCGTGGCACCCGGGCAATGTTGCCGGTGGCATCCTTGACCCCGATAACATTTTTCAGCTCCCGGAAACAGCGGCTCATGGTATCAACGGTCATATCAACCGCCGAGCGCCCGGGAATATTATAAATCACCAGCGGCAGGTCGACAGCGTCATTCAGCGCCTTGAAATGCTGGAACAGCCCCTCTTGGCAGGGCTTGTTATAATAGGGCATCGTGATCAGCGCGGCATCGGCACCGGC
>JAADGA010000261.1:0-13132 GCA_013152615.1 Alphaproteobacteria bacterium | reverse complement strand
CTGGCATGACAGAGCAGGCTTACGGCTTCGGCGGTGGAATTCGACCCGCAGCCGGCGATCACCGGCACCCGGCCGGATGCTTCTTTGACGCAGATTTCAGTAACGCTATGCTGTTCGTCATGGTTGAGGGTCGGCGCTTCGCCGGTAGTGCCGCAGGGGACCAGTCCCCGTGTGCCTTGCTCAATTTGCCAGTTTATCAATTTCCTGAGGGCTGTCTCGTCCAGGTTCCCGTCATTAAACGGGGTTACGAGGGCGGTAATTGATCCTTTTAACATGGGGGTGCTCCGTGAATTCAACATTCTTATGCTGGCAAAATAGTCTGCCTTGCCCCGGACTGCAAGATATCAATTGGTCTGGTTATAAAACAATATTTTCGGTCTTGATGTCGAGGCCGCCCTGTTTCAGACCTTGCAGCCAGGTTCGGACCTCGGAAATATCATCGGGGGCGGTGATGACACCGGGGGCCAGACGGTGTTCACGCACGGCATTCACCGCCGCCGCCACCGTCAGCGAAACAGTGGTTGCCATGGCGGAATGCCATCTGCTGCCGGTGGTGTCAAGGGTGAGGGCGGCGTTCCAGACCGAGTTATCCGCTGCGGTCGCAGTGAGGGCGACATACAGCACCACCCGGTCCCGCTCGCCTTTTTTATAGGGATATTGCCGCCACAAACGGTCGGACAAGGCTTTCAGGTCGGCGCTATTTGCTGTTTCCAATATGGTGAAGATGTCCTGCCACGCCTTTTTCCAACCGGCCAGCCGCAGGGTGCCACGAACAAAGGTGCGCAGGTTTTCCTCGCGCTCAAGGCCGTATTCGGCGATATAGGGCAGGCTGTCACGATTGGGATAAGTCTCGAAAATCTCGCCGTCAAGCGTCAGCTCCGTCACCGCCTGCCACGGCTTTGACACCCGTTGTTGTTGGCCATCCCGGATCATTTTTGCCGGATTGTTCAGGGCGGTCAGCACCCCGATTGGCGTCCAGCTGAATTTATAGGTAAAGGCGGTTTTCTCCACCGGAAAGCCGCCACAGCAGGAAATGAAATCCAGCGTCCGGCCGCAATTCAGCACCCCGGCATCGCGGGCGGCAGCCATCAGCATATGGGCGAACAGATGATCGATCCCCGGGTCCAGACCGACCTCACTGACAAGGGACAGGCCTTGGCTTTTCGCCTCATCATCAAGCTTTCGCATCGCGGGCGACAGATAGCTTGAGGTTACCATATGGCAGCCGTGCGCCAGCGCCAGCCGGGCCATCATTGGGTGGAGCGCGGCTGGCAGCATCGAGATAATGATGTCACCGGGCGCAAGGGCGGCACAGAAGCCGTCCCGTGATGATTCCTGATCAAGATCAAGGTGACGAATGTCAAGTCTGGCCCCGGCGGTGATGTGGGCGCGCAAGGCCTCTGCCCGGTCGGAGGCCATATCCCAGACGGTGAGCTGTCCCCATCTGTTGGCAAGGGCAACAATGCCCGGGCCCGAAGCCAATCCGGCACCGATCCAGTGAAGGTGAGGGGACATATGGTTTCTCCGTTATCTTTTTGGCCGTTATCTCTTTGACCGTTATCTATTCGGCCGCGTAAACTTCACCGGATTGTTCCGGATTATTATCCATGCGGGCAACGGCGCTGTCAAAGCTTTCCCGGGTCGCGGTCCATACCGGGTCGTGGTCGCGCCGGTTCAGTGTTAACAGGTGGGGCAACAGCTGGTCGGCAAATTCCTGACTTGATTCCCGTGGCAGCAGGGAGGGCAGATTGTCAATGGCAATGATGTCAAGGCTCCCGTTGACGGTGACATAGGGCTGATCCCAGCTGGTGACATCATGATAAAGCGGGATCGGGTTAAAGCTGCTGAAGGGATCGCAGGAAACATCGGCAATGACAGAGAGGCGGGTGCGGGCGGTCAAATCCCGGCGTTGCAGAAAGGCCGGTATATTTCCGGTAACAAAGGCACAATTTATCAGGATGTCGTGATCCAGCAGTGCCGTTCGGTCAATGTGGCGGGTATCATCCCGGCCCCAGCAGGTAATTTCTGCGCCATGATGCTGTAGCAAATCCAGTGCCCCGTGGCCGCTGCGGCCCCCGGCACCGATAATCAGGACTTTAGGATTCTTGCCGGGAAAGCGGTTTCGGCGGATGGTTTCATGCAACAGATCGGCATTATCAAAGGGCCGAACCCCCTGATCAAGATAGCGCACCGACCCGGATTGCTGATTATGCCAGTGGATCAGCGCCAGCGCCGCCCCGATATAACCGGCCCGGAAACCAAAGGACACCACCCTGCTGCCGGCTTTGTCGACCATATATTCAATATCCAGCAGATTCCCGCCGCCACGGGTAAAGCGCCGCAGTAAACTCTGCCAGCCATGCTGATTTTTATAGGCATGGGCAAAATAGACATGGCTGTTCTTTAACCGGGGCGGACCGGCGGGCAGTTCTTTCAGGCCCAGAATAACCGCCGCCTCTGGCGCCGCTGTCCATGAACCGCGCGCCACCATTCGGCAGCCGGCCGCCTCATAGGCGTAATCGGGAATAATGCGTTTTGCGGAACGCTCAACAACAATGTCATAACCATTATCAACAAGTGTTGCCGCCCCTGCGGGCAGTAGCGGGGTTCGGCGTTCTGTCAGGCGATCTTCGTGTCGCAACCATAGGATGTTTTTTATCATAGCATTGAGTGTAAATATTATATATAATGAAGGGAAGCAGGCAAAATGGGTAAATTTCCGGCAAAATGGTCAAATTGCGGATGTTTCTTTGGATATTCTGCCGGAAAGCATCCTCTAAGCCATTTGGCTTATTTTGGTAATAAGACCTTTAATCAATTGATTTTAATGGCCTATTGCCGTTTTATCTTAACCATTTTGTAAGATGTTATATATTATGGTGACCTCAATTGTCGGCACATTAGGGGTGCGGAGCAGAGAAATAAACCGGGTGTATCCGGTGAGGATTAGGGACTTAAATAATAACAGGCAAGAATGGTTTTATATTTTAAAATATAAAATCTTTTAACGTAAATGTTGTTTCTGGGCGTTGTTGTAATCAGAGAATGTTAAACGTGGTGCATGATGTTGAGGCTATATCATGAACGATCATAATGAGAAAAAATCACATGTCCGGGATATGCTGGCGGAAATTATTTATCTTTCGGCAGACCCCGTTATTTCTGTGGACAGTGATCATAACATCATATGGGTGAATGCGGCTTTTGAAGAAATGTTTGGCTATAAAGCGGACGAGATTCTTGGGCGGTCGTTGAATGTCCTGTTGCCTGAATCACTGCATTCAGTTCATCAGCACCATATTAATGCTTATGATAATTCGGCTAAAAAATCCCGTTATCTGAGGAGTCTCGGCAATCTCTATGGTTTGACCAAGAGCGGCGAGACCGTGCCGCTTGAGATATCTATCCAGAAACATTCCAAGGGCCGGGCCTGTTACTATACCGCCATCTGCCGGGATATCAGCAATCGGCTGGCCCGGGAAAAACATATTCAGGAGAGCGAAGCAAAATTCAGCAAGCTTTTCAACAGTTCCCATCATTTCACCATCCTGATGAATGGTAATGGCGAGGCGCTGGAGTTTAACGACACCGCAGAACAGCAGTTGGGGATCGACGCGAGAAAATATATTGGCCGGAAAATATGGGATTGTGATTTCTGGGCCGGAGAAGTTGATTTTACTCTGGTGCGGGATGCCGTGTTGAGGGTGAAACCTGACCGGGATGAAATGCTCATTGTTAATGCGATCGGGGTCAATAACCGCAAAATAACTGTGGAAATCACCCTGAAAGTCATCTGGATGGATTATAAATATTCCATGCAGATTATTTTGGAAGGCAATGATATTACCGCCCTTGTCCAGTCCAACAAAGCCCTGATGACAAGCAAGGGGCGTCTGGCCCGGGCACAGAAAATAGCCCGTCTCGGCAATTGGGAATGGCAGGTGACTTCCAATGAATTTTTCTTTTCTGATGAGGCCTGTCGTATTTTCGGGCTGGAACCGACAAAATTTGCCTCCAGCTATGAAGCCTTTATTGAAAGAACACATCCGGATGATCGTGACCGGGTTGAAAAGGCAATTCTTGCGGCGTTGAAAGGCGATGATCCTTATCATGTCACCCACCGTATTGTGCTGGCTGACGGCACCGAAAAGATTGTCGAACAATGGGGGGAGGTCCGGCGGACGGACGACGGCAATGCGGTGCAGATGGACGGCACCATTCAGGATATTACCCAACACTGGACCCGGGAACAGGAACTGCTGGTTGCCAAGAGACAGGCGGAAGAGGCCAATATAGCCAAAGCGCAGTTTTTATCGGCAATAAGTCACGAGCTCAGAACGCCGCTGAATGCGATTATCGGCTTTAGCACCATGATTGCCGAGGAGCATGTCGGCAAGATAAATGTGCCGTTCTATCGGGAATATGCGGTTGACATCAATAACAGCGGCAAGGAACTTCTGGGGTTGATCCAGAATATTCTGCAAATGACAAATTTTGAACTGGGGTCGGTTAAATATCAGCCCTGTTGCCTGACGGCCTGGTCCCTGCTGGAGGCGATGATGCCGGTCATAGCCACCAGAGCTGCCGACAAGGATATATATATTGAGACCAGCGTCAGCAGTGACATCCCGGAGCTGTATCTTGATCAGGCCCATACCCAGCGAATATTGGGACATCTTGCTGATAACGCTATTAAATTTTCCACAGCCGGTGGTGTTGTCAAGATTGATCTCTACTATCGGGAAAATGAATTCGTCATTGATGTGATTGATCATGGTATCGGGCTTGAGGATGTTGACAAGGAAGCCATATTTGATCTTTTTACCCAGAAGGATATGACCCTCAGCCGGATTTATGGCGGTGTGGGCCTCGGGCTGACAATTGTTAAAAATCTGGCTGAAATTCAGGGCGGACGGGTCCATGTGGACAGCGCTGTCGGACAGGGAAGCTGCTTTTCCGTCTGTTTCCCCAATGCCGAGGCCAAAAATAATCAAGTATTGGATATAGGCCGTATGGCATAATTATATAATAATTAGGCCATATGCTATGTTGACCAGTTTTTTTAAGCGTTCTAACTTTGCAGGCGATATACCAGTTAGGTGTAATATTCATACCTGATTACGTTGAAAAACAAATAAATTATAACCATATAATAACATAATAAAGGTTAGCAGTATGCGTGTTTTAGTTATTGATCAGTTTGATATTTGCCGGGAAGGCATGAAGGCTGTTCTTTTGCAAATGGATAAGGAATGTATTTTTCTAGAGGCTGCCACCATTGAAGAAGGGATAACGATTGCCCGCAATTCTAAACTTGATATGGTAACTATTGATCTTGATGTGCCGGGGATCGGTGCCTTTGGTATGCTTACCAGAATTAAGTCATCTTCCTTGAAAGGGGTGGTTGTTGTCTCGATTTCAGCGGATTATCAGGTCATGCGCCGCGCTTATGAAATGGGGGTCTGTGCGTTCATTGGTTTGCAGATGAAAAAGGAAATTGCCATTTCTGTTTTTCAGATCGTCCTTGCCGGCGGCAAATATTTCTCGCCGGAAGTCATCGGCGGCGAGGAAAATCATGCGGCTCAATTCCCCGCCGGTAAACTTCTGATTGATGCCAATGACCGGCCAATTCTGTCCAATCGGCAAATGGAGGTGCTGACCCTGCTGGCGGAAGGCAAACCGAACAAGGTTATTGCCCGCGAGCTTGAAATCGCCACCGGCACCGTCAAGGTCCATATTGCCGGAATTTTAAAATCACTGAAGGCCAAAAACCGGACCCAGGCGGTAAGTATCGCCAATCACATCAATATCCTCTAGGTTCTGAATTCTCTGGGCCCTGAATTTACTGGGTTTTGAATTTATAGGGTCCCAAATTCTCCGGGTCCTAAATTCTCTGGGCTCTGAATTCTCCGGGTTCTGGCCCTAACCCACAGTGTTGGCTTTTGCCGCAATGGCTGTCATGATATCATCAAGCAACGCCGGGATGACCCGGTCGTGCTGTCCCATTTCAGCATAGGACCGGATGCCAATGATCTGGACCTGAATAAAGCGCGCGAGCGCGGGGAGGTCGCAGTCGTGATTAATTTCCCCCGATTGCCGGGCCGTTTCCAGTTGGATAACCAGACTATTTTCAAAATTGGCAATCATCCCGCTGGCGGTTTGCTTCAGGCGGTCATGCTCCGGGGTGGCCTCGACAATTGTCTTGGCCAACAGGCAACAGCGCGGGCTGTCGCGGGCGGCTAAAAGCTGATGGATAAACTGACGCAGCCCGGTCATAAATTCTGCCGCCTCGTCCATATGGGACTGAAACAGCGCATGGGTTTTGGCCGCATAAAACGCCATAGCCTCGTCATACAGATGTTCCTTATTGCCAAAACGGCGATAGATGCTGCCGGGTCTCATATCCAGACACGCCTCCAGATCACGCAGAGAGGTGCCGGAAAATCCACTGCGCCAGAATAAATTCATTGCCTTTTCAACCGTTTCCATCCGGTCGTGGCGGTGTTGTCGGCCCATAACTATATATCCTTCAGCAATAATTTATAAATTATAGTTGAGTGATCGATCAAAATACAGTAGATTATTTTTGAGCAATCACTCAAGTATTTTTCATAAGGTTTATTTACCCCGCTAACAGGGTTTATTTACCCCGCTAACAGAGGATATTCAATATGACAAAATTCACCCTGCATACCGCGGCAACCGCGCCGCAAGCCGCTCTGCCCCTGTTTGAAAATTCACAAAAGTCTTTTGGCATGATTCCCAATCTGCATGCGGTTATGGCGGAATCTCCGGGTCTGCTGGAGGCCTATCAGCGGATCCACGCTCTGTTTATGGCATCGTCTTTAACCGCGGATGAGCAAACGGTTGTCTGGCAAACCATCAATGTTGAACATCACTGTCATTATTGCGTGCCGGCTCATACGGCAGTCGCCAATATGATGGGGGTTGACCGCGGGATTACCGATGCGCTTCGTGATGGCACGCCGTTACCCGCCCGGCTGGAGGTGCTAAGAAGCTTTACCCTCAAGATAGTGCGCAAGAGGGGGCAGGTCAGTGAGCGTGATGTCAGCGACTTTCTGGACGCCGGCTATAGTCGGCAAAATATTCTGGAGGTTATCCTTGGGCTGTCACAGAAAGTGATGAGCAACTATGTCAATCATATTGCCAAAACCCCGCTTGATGAGCCGTTTCAGGCGTTCGCCTGGGCACCGAATACCGCCTGATTTTCGCGGTAATTCGCAGTAATTCGCAGTAATCAGGGGATGGTTTTCGGGTCAAATCCGGGGGCGCGGATGAATTCTGCTGGTTTGCCGCTGATGAAGCTTTGGGAAAAATCAACCCCCATAGCCGTCAGCATGGTCAGGGTTTCGCTATCCGGTATGCCCTCGGCAATGATCAGCTTGCCTCTTGATTTGCCAATATCGATGATCAGCTGGACAAAACGGCGGGTTTCGGCGTTGCCCAATATTTCTTCACAATATATTCGGTCGATTTTGTAATAATCAACCGGAAAACGGCTCAAATTATGGAAATTGCTGGAGCCAACCCCGATATCATCAAGCGCCATCTTAAAACCCATTCTATTAAACTTGTTCATGGTTTCAATGGCTTGCAGGATATTCCTGTTGGCGATGGTTTCGGTTATCTCCAGAATAATTTTTTCTTTTGGAATGTGATAATCGGTTATGATGTCGTTCAGCAATCCGGCAAATCGCGGGCTGGCAAAGCTTGAACCGGTCAGATTTATTGATATGCTGTCGATTTCCCGGCCGTCCTGTGGGTAAAGCCGGTGAAAATTCCGGCACAGCAGGTTGATGACATAGAGGTCAATGTCCCGGGAAACTTTATTAAAATCGGCATAGCGCAGGATAGCCGCCGGGGTGTCAATATCGCTTGCTGTATGATAGTGGCGCAAAAGTATTTCATATTTTGTGGTTTGGGCTCTGGTGCCGAGGCCGACAATCGGTTGGGCGAAAAGACCCAATTCCGCATTGTCTATGGCTTGACGAACCGTGCGCAAGCCAACTCTGTTGTCGCGGTAATCGTTAAAATCGCTACTGTCCCCGGTGACATACCAATAGGTCCTTCCTGCGGTCAGGGTGGCCTTGTGAAGGGCGAATTCAAGCCGGGAATAGCTTTTGCCGAAATTAGCACAGAGCGGTGTAATCCCGAACAAAAGCCGGGGGGAATAAACGCTATTATTTATGGTTAGTTGCTGCGGTAAATTATCATCAATAAATTTAAGCAGACGGGCTTCGTGATGGTCATAATCGCCAGCAAGAATAACCAGAAACCCGTTAAAAGATGTCTTGACGATCATGCCGTCGCCAAAATTTTGCTGGATGATGGTATCAATCATTCTGATCATGTTATTTTCCGCCAGCAGGCCGTCAGCCTCGCTCAGGCGGATGACTTCCGATGCGGAATTAATCTGGATTTTGATTAACAGATGAGGTCCGCCCCGGTCATATAGCGACTGAAAAATAGTCGCAAGGGTGGCAATATCGGTAATATTGGCCAGATCAGGCCTGTCGTTAGCAGGAATAGTCGGGTGTCCGGCCAGCATCTCGCGATATTCATATTCGGCCAGCACCCGGATCGCCGCCTGAACCAGCAGCGGAATCAGGAATGGTGTGAGATAGCCCCAGCTGAAGCTACTGGTGATCAGGCTGACCCCGCCGACAACCGCGGCCCCGACATAGGTCATCGGGTTTTTCAGAGTTTTGCGGGTGCCGGTTTTAACAGACTGGCTTAAGACGGTGGTGACATCAGGCATCTCTACCTCCTGTTCATTGGCGGCTATTGTTACCAGCGACCCGCGTGGTCACCGGTCAATACCGCCGAGCAGGCAATATTTGGTTTCGAGATATTCATCAATGCCGCAACTCGCCCCCTCGCGGCCAATGCCGGATTGTTTGATGCCGCCAAACGGGGCGACCTCGGTCGAAATAATGCCCTCATTTATCCCGACCATACCATAGTCCAGTGCCTCTGCCACCCGCCATACCCGGCCCAGATTCTGGGAATAAAAATAAGCGGCCAGACCGTAAATGGTGTCATTTGCCGCAGCTACGACTTCATCCTCGGTGCTAAACCGGAAGATCGTCGTTACCGGGCCGAATATTTCGGTATTGGCAATTGCCATATCCATGGTCACGTTGGTGAGGATGGTCGGCGCATAAAAATTATCACCTGCCGGATGGCGGTTGCCGCCAAGGGTCAATGTCGCCCCGGCGGCAATGGCGGATGCGACCAGATTTTCGACCTTTGTTACCGCTGCGGCATTGATCAGCGGGCCAACCTGAATATTGTCTTCGCTCCCGTTGCCGACGGTTAAACCGGCAACTCTGGCGCTAAAACGCTGGACGAATTGATCATAGATGGCGTCCTGAATGAAAAAGCGGTTGGTGCAGACGCAGGTCTGACCGGCATTGCGGTATTTTGAGGCTATTGCACCATCGACGGCGGCGTCAATGTCGGCATCGTCAAAGACAATGAACGGCGCATTGCCGCCAAGCTCCATCGAGACTTTCTTGACCGTGGTTGCTGATTGCTGCATCAGGATTTTACCGACGGCGGTGGAGCCGGTGAAGGATACTTTACGTACCTGCGGATGCGTGGTCAGGATTTTACCGATTTTCGCCGGATCGGTGGTGGTTATCACGGTCATGACATCGGCGGGTAATCCGGCTTCGCGGGCGAGAACTTCCAGCGCGAGCGCCGACAGCGGGGTTGCCTCGGCCGGTTTCACCAATGCGGTGCAGCCCGCGGCAAGCGCCGGGGCAATTTTGCGGGTAATCATGGCGATCGGGAAATTCCACGGCGTTATTGCGGCGATAACCCCGATTGGCTGCTTCAGGGTGATGATGCGTTTGCCCCGGGCGTGGGTCGGGATGGTGTCGCCGTATGTCCGCTTGCCCTCTTCGGCAAACCATTCGACAAAGGCGGCACCGTAAGCGACCTCACCGCGCGATTCGAGCAGTGGCTTGCCGCATTCCAGCGTCGCGATCTGCGCCAGCTCATCCTGATGATCCATGATCAGTTGATACCAGCGCCGCAGGATAACCGCCCGCTCCTTTGCCGTCATTGCCGACCATGTGGTGAAGGCCGTCCCGGCGGCAGTGATTGCCTGTTCAACCGCCGAAGGCTGCCAGTCTTTCACCGTGGCAATATGGTGGCCGGTGGCAGGATTATTGACCCGTAGCCCGTCCTCCCGACCAGTATAATGGGCAATCAGCTTGAGCATATCTGTCATGTGGC
Organism: Alphaproteobacteria bacterium; assembly: GCA_013152615.1. GTDB lineage: Bacteria > Pseudomonadota > Alphaproteobacteria > Sphingomonadales > Emcibacteraceae > Paremcibacter. The sequence continues at coordinate 2,869 of JAADGA010000261.1, read as the reverse complement.
TATTCCTTTGGCGTTATTATCAGATTTATTTTGCTTCAAATCTATCCTGTCTTGCTGCCGGAGTATAGCTTTTACGGGCTGGCCCGGGCATTAAAATTCCGGATTCCGGGCGTTATGGTCAGAATTTGGAATTTATGGAAAAAACGTCTTTCACCATTCGAATTTTTATGATAGTTCTATTACTGAATTTAATAATAAAAATACATTTAAAAACCGTTATCAGGGCAGGATAACAGTATTATCAGGGTGGCATGCCTGAAAATATGATGGTTTAACACCTGGGAGATTATAAATGACCGATCAAACCCCCGTCCAGAATTCAATGAAGGCTGGAACCTGGAAGAAATCTTCGTGCAAGATGTGCATCCATTCCTGCAACACTATTGTTCATATTACCGATGACGGTGTGATCAACAAGATTGAAGGTGATCCCGACAGCCCGTCAAATATGGGCCGTCTGTGCCCCAAGGGCAATGCGGCGATCATGCGCCATTATAACCCGACCCGTTTTAAAACGCCGCTGAAACGCACCAATCCCGAAAAGGGACCGGGGATTGATCCCAAATGGGTGCCGATCAGTTGGGAAGAAGCGATGGAGACCACTATTCGCGAGCTGAAAAAGTCGGTTGACGAGGATCCACGCAAATTGCTGCCGTCAATTGCCGACTTTCAGAAACTTTATTTATGGGCGTGGCCGCTGGTGGTCGGTAACAGTAATTATTTCTCGACTGCCGGTAGTTTTTGCGGCGGCGGCTATCATCCGATGAACGGCTTTATTCATTCCACTTTTGCTGCGGCCAATGATGTTACCTATTGTAATTACTGGATTAACAATGGCAGTGGCGACGGTTTCTCCTCGCATCTCCATACCGCGGCTCAGGCCTTTCATGTCGCCAACGCCCGGATTGAACGCAATATGCGGGTGGTGTGTATCGAACCACGGCTGTCGATCGGCGGTGCCAAGGCCGAGGAATGGATCCCGATCAAACCGGCCTCGGACCGTCATTTCGCCCTCGGGATGTGCCATGTGCTGATTAAGGAGGGATTGTGCGATTATGAAACCCTGAAGCATGATACCAATGCGCCTTATCTGGTCGGTGACGACGGTTATTTTATCCGCGATCCGGACGGGAAAATCTATGTCTGGGACGGTAAGGACAGCAAGGCCAAGACCTATGATGACAAATCAATCGGTGAATTTGCCCTTGAGGGGAGTTATGAAGTTGATGGCAAGGCGTGCAAACCGGCTTTTCAGAAGTTCAAGGATATTCTGGAAAACTGTACCCCGGAACAGATGTCGGAAATTACCACGGTACCGGCGGAGACTATTAGCCGTATTGCCCGGGAATTCTCCAAAGCGGCGGAAATTGGCAATACCATCACCATTGAGGACCGCACATTGCCGCTCAGACCGGCGGGATATAATTATTACCGTGGGGCCCATGCCCATAAATATTCCAGCCAGTCCAATCACGCCTTCAAACTGGTCAATATGCTGGTCGGCAGTATTGATGTGCCGGGCGGTCATGTCGGCGCGACTCTGGATGACCAGAAGATTGACAACAGCCATGTTGCCGAGGGCGACAGTGGCCAGATGCTTGGTACCCCCCATCAGCTCGGCCCCCATCCGGGCTTTTCCTTTCCGCCGGACAATATGGATCTGATGAGCTATTTCCCGCTCGGGGTTCATCCGGGCCATCTGAATGTCGAGGTATGGAATAATCCGGAAAAATATAATCTGGAATTCACCCCGGATGTGATGCTGATCTGCCATTCCAATCCGATCTGGAGCCTGCCGGGTAACCGTAAAGCGTGGTTTGATATCATGCGCGCGATGCGCTTCATTGTCGCGATTGATATCGTTCCCAACGAGACCAATGCCTTTGCCGATATTATCCTGCCGGGACATGATGCGCTCGAAAGCTGGAATATGACCATGATCGAGCCGCCGCAGACCGAAGGCATGTGTCTGCGCCAGCCAATGACCGAACCCTTGTATGACACCCGCAGCGAAGAGGATATTTTCAATGATATATCCGAAGGACTGGGGTTGCTTGAAGTATGGAATTCCGTACTCAATATTGTCAATGGGTTTGAGGAAAGCCCTAACCTGAAACTTGAGCTTGACCAGAAGCACGGGGACAAGGAAATTGCCCGGCGCAAGGGCCTGAACTGGAACGGCAAGGATCTCGACTGGTATATTGAGCATGGCCATTCGGTGACCCCGCGTCGGCCCGATAAATGGTATAAACCGTGGGACGGGATGCGGCTGCTGTTTTATATCGAGGATATCATCCGCGAGCGCGATAACCTGAAGAAAGCCATGGACAAGGCCGAGGTGCCGATCCGCAACGAATGGCACTGGGACGATTATCAACCGCTGCCGACCCCGGTGTTGGAGCCGGTACTCAGAGATAACGGCGACTATGACCTCTATGCCATTACCTTCAAGGATATTCAGCTTAATTTTGGTGAGAGCCTGAGCAATCCGTGGATCAAGGATATTGTTTACCGTGATCCGGTGCATACCGCGTTGCAATTAAATACCAAAACCGCTGCGGCCAAGGGGCTGGAGCATGGTGATCTGGTGCTGGTTGAATCGAAATACGGTAAAATTTATGGCCGGCTCGGCCTGACCGAGGGCATTCACCCGGAAACTATCGGCGTGTCCAATTCGCTGTCACGGATGATGTCACAGAATGCCGGTGTTCCTTACGGCGGTGGCCATTTCAATGACATGCTGCCGGCGGACCTTGAAAATACCGATGCCTGCAGTGCCCAGTGTGAATCGGTCTGCCGGGTGAAGCTGACCAAGCTCGACCATATCCCCGATGCATTGAAGGGAGAGGGCAATCTTTACGACTATAGT